>QHVD01000127.1 GCA_003222235.1 Gemmatimonadota bacterium
AGCACCTGCTGGGCCCCGGAAAGGCCCTCGGCGAGCTGATTCGCGGCGGGGAGATCGGGTCCTGCATCTTCTGGGGCCCGCCCGGGTCGGGAAAGACAACCCTCGCCCGCCTCGTCGCGAACCACACCGATCGCCACTTCGAGCCGTTCTCAGCCGTGACGGAGGGAGTGGCCCGTGTCCGCGAGATCATCAACGAGGCGGAGGGCCGGCTGCGGTACGAAGGGCGCGGCACGATCCTCTTTTGCGACGAGATCCATCGGTTCAACAAGCCGCAGCAGGATGCGTTCTTGCCCTGGGTGGAAAACGGCGTCATCACGCTGATCGGCGCGACGACGGCCAACCCGAGCTTCGAGCTCACGGGCGCGCTGCTGTCGCGCTGCCGCGTCTTCGTGCTCGAGCCGCTGAACCCGGAGCACATCGCGACGCTGGTGCGCCGCGCGCTCGGAGACAAGGAGCGGGGGCTCGGCGGCCTGGGTCTCGAGATCGAGGACGACGCCCTGGCGCTCGTCGCGCGGGAAGCCGATGGCGACGCACGCCGCGCGCTCCAGGCGATCGAGGCAGCGGCCAAATACTTGGTCGGGAAACGGGAAACGGGAAAGGGGAAACATGTGGCAGAGCGTGTCCCGTTTCCCGTTTCCCGTATCACAGCCGGATTGATGGCCGACGCCTTGCAAAAGCGCTTCGCGAAATACGACAAAGGCGGCGAGGAGCACTTCAACCTGATCTCCGCGCTGCACAAGGCGGTGCGCGGCTCGGATGTCGAGGGATCACTGTACTGGCTCGCGCGCATGCTGGCCGGGGGCGAGGACCCACTCTACATCGCGCGGCGGCTCGTGCGAATCGCGTCCGAAGACATCGGTCTAGCCGACCCCCGGGCGCTCTCCGTGGCGCTCGCCGCGAAGGAGGCGTACCATTTCCTCGGCAGCCCCGAAGGCGAGCTGGCCCTCGCGGAGGCGACGGTCTACCTCGCGACGGCGCCCAAGTCGAACCGCGTGTGCGAGGCGTTCAGCCGGGCGGCGGAGGCGGCGAAACAGTACCCGGCCGAAGGGGTCCCACTGCACATCCGCAACGCCCCCACGCCGCTCATGAAGGAGTTGGGCTACGGCGCGGGGTACAAGTACGCCCACGCCCACGAGCATGGCTTCGTGCCGCAGGAGTATCTCCCCGAGCCACTGCGCGGCGCGAAGTGGTACGACCCAACCGAACTCGGCTTCGAGAAGGATATCCGGAAGCGGATGCAGTGGTGGGAAGAGCTCAAGAAGAGCATGGGGCCTGGGGCCGGGGTACGCTCGGATGAATAGAACGCCGCGTTGTGGAGACAGCGCCACGCCCGTGCGTGCCCTGCAGCACTCGCGGGTCGACTCGCCGCGACTGTGCAGCACTTCGGTTTGGGACGGCCGTGCGAACTTCGCCCCACACCAGCCGCGCCGGGCATAACTCGCGAGCCCTGAGCGGCTTTCGCCATCGGCCCTGCTAAGTGCCACGGGGTGGGGTACGGTACAGAAATTGCGCCTTCTCCTTTTTAATCGTCCGGCGCCCTGGACGCCACCCTATGTCTCGCAAGCAAGCCAGCTTCATATCGATCACCCTCGCCGGGCTGCTGGCGCTCACGTCCTGCGGTCGTCAGACTGCGGTCGGCCCCGGCAGCGGTGAGGGCACGCTCGTCATCAGGGCCGATGTCTCCGGCACGGCGGTCGCGACCGTGGTCGTGAATGTCGCCGCGCCGGATATTCCGACCCCGCTGGTATTCAATCTTCCCGTCACCGATGGCGTTGCCGCCGGCGCCATCACGTTGCCGGCAGGCTCCCATCGGACCATCACGATACGCGCCTTCGATGCCGGCGGAATCGAGACGCACGCCGGATCGGTCACGCTCGATGTCGCTCCGGGAAGCAACCAGACGATCTCGGCGGTCCTGACGCCGCTGACCGACGACGTGTCCATCACGGTCACGTTGGGACGGTACGGCGTCACCGTGACGCCGTCTCCCGACACGCTGGCGATCGGGCGAACGCTGCAGTTGACGGCCTCGATCACGGATTGGAACGGGAACCCAACGACGGGGACCGTGAGTTGGGGGACCAATGACCCCGCAGTCGCCCGGGTCGACGGCTCCGGGCTTGTGACGGCCGTGGGTGCCGGCACTGCGGCGATCGTCGGGACCTTCCAAGGCGCCGCCGGGGCGGCGGCCGTCACCGTTACCCCGTAGCGTTGGGCGCGTCGGTCCGAGGTCCGTGACGGCCGCGTTGCCACGGCGGATTGGGCTCGCCTTGATGGTAGCAATGGGCGCTTGCTCGGAGCCCACCGGGTCCGGGCGCCGGCCCGTCGACGCGAGCCTCCTCGTCCAAGCCGACCTTTCCGCCACGGCGGTGATGACGGTCGTAGTGGAAGTGACGGCGGCCGACATCCCCACGCCGCTGGTGTTCAACATCCCGGTCGTCGACCGCGTCGCCTCCGGCCCGGTCACCATTCCGTCGGGCTCCAATCGAACCATCACGATGCGCGCCTTCGACGCCGGCGGCGTCGAAACGCACCACGGATCCGTTACCGTGAACATTCAACCCGGCACGAACCCGACGATCTCGATCGTGCTGATGCCCTTGACCGGCAGCGTGCCGATCGACGCCACGTTAGGGAGCTTTGCGGTGTCGGTCAGGCCGACGGTCGATACGTTGACGGTTGGGGACACCGTTACCCTGACGGCCGCCATCCTCGATGCCAGCGGCACCCCGGTCACGGGGCAGGTCGCCTGGGGCAGCGTCGGCCCCGCCGTAGCCTCCGTGGTGAGCACCGGGCCGCAAACGGGACGGGTGACGGCGATGCATCCGGGGCGGACCACGGTGGCGGCGACGTATGGTGGAACAGCCGCGCTGGCGACGATCGTCGTACCGGGCTGGTACGCCTCGCCGAGCGGCTCGAGCGCCGGGGACGGCTCGCGCCGGCCGTGGGATCTCCAGACGGCCTTGAGTGGTAGCCAGGGCAGGGTGCAGCCGGGGGATACGATCTGGCTGCGTGGGGGGACGTATCAGGGCTCGTTTACCAGCACGCTGAACGGGAGCGAGGCGGCCCCGATCGTGGTGCGGCAATACCCGGGAGAGCGGGCCACGGTGGACGGCGCCAACGCGCCCTCGGCGAACCTGGTCG
>QHVD01000128.1 GCA_003222235.1 Gemmatimonadota bacterium
TACGAGGGCGGCACGATGCCGGTCGGGAGCTGGCGCAGCGTCTTGGAGATCGCCGCCTGGACGTCCTGGGCGGCGGCGTCGATGCTGCGGTCCAGGGTGAACTGCAGCGTGATGCTCGTGCTGCCGAGGTTCGACGAGGAGGTCATCTGATCCACCCCCGCGATCGTCGAAAACTGCTTCTCGAGCGGCGTCGCCACCGCCGACGCCATCGTCTCCGGACTCGCTCCGGGGAGACTGGCGTTCACGGTGATGGTGGGAAAGTCCACGTTCGGGAGGTTGCTCACCGGAAGCAGCCGGTAGGCCATCAGCCCGAACACCAGGATGCCTATCATGACGAGCGTCGTCATGACGGGTCGCTTGATGAACAGCTCGGAAATACTCATTTGTCCGCCTCCAGCTCGCGCGCCGGCTCGGCCACGCCCTTGACCTCCACCGGCGCTCCCGAGACGAGGCGCACCTGGCCGTCGGTGACGACTTCGTCTCCCGGTCGCACGCCTTGCGCGATCACCGCATAGGCGCCCGCCGTGCGTTCGATGGTCACGGGCTGCGACCGGGCCGTCCCGTCCCGGTCGAGGACGAACACGTACGTCCCCTGCTGGCCGGTCATCACCGCCTGCGCCGGAACCAGCACGGCGTTGTCCTCGATGTAGAGCTGCAGCCGCACATTCACGAACTCGCCCGGCCACAGCGCGTTGTCCCGGTTGGCGAACTCCGCCTTGAGCAGCACCGTGCCGGTCGCCGTGTCGACGGCGTTGTCCACGAACGTCAGCAGGCCCTCGCTGAAGGCCGTGTCCGTCTTCGAGGGGCTCACGAGCACGGGCAACCGGCTGCGGCCGTGGCGCTGGATGTCCGGGAGGTGCTGCTCCGGCACGGCGAACCGGACCAGGATCGGGTGGATCTGGTTGATGATCACCAGCGGATCGGGCGCGTTGGCGCGGACCAGGTTTCCTGCGCGGACGAGGAGCCGACCGGTGCGGCCCGAAATCGGCGCGCGGACCGTCGCCCACTCGAGGTTCAGCTCGGCGTTCGCCACCGCGGCGGAGTCGGCGCGCACGGCGGCCTTGAGCGCCTCGGCGTTGGCCCGCTTCGCCTCGTAGTCCGACTTGGTCACGTAGTCCTGCTTGACCAGCTCGGCGTAGCGCTCCGCGTCGAGCACGGCGCTCTGCGCCTGCGCCTGATCGCGGGCGAGCATGGCCTTCGCCTGGTCGAGCGCCGCCTGGAAGGGCCGCGGGTCGATCTGAAACAGCGTCTGTCCGGCCTCCACGTCGTCGCCCTCACGGAAGGCCGCCCGCGTGAGCACCCCGGTCACCTGCGACTGGACGGAGACCGTCTGCCGCGGCTCCACGGTGCCCGTCGCGACGATCTCGTAGGGCACCGCGCGCTGCTCCGCGCGCGCGACGGTGACGGGCACGCGGGGCGGGCCGCCCGCGCGCTGGTGCGAGCACCCGACGACGAGCATCAAGGCGGTGGCGGCGGTCGCGGTCCTCATCTACCTCGGGGTCCCCCCCCCGTCGTGTCCGGTTGGAGATGGAGCGGGCTGCGTCCGTCGAGGCCCAGGATCCCGGCGTCGTGCGCGAGTTGGGCGAGCGTGGTGTACCAGGTGAAGCGCGCTTGGATCACCTGCGCGCGCGCTCCCGCCAGCGCCGTCTGGGCCGTCAGCAGATCGAGCAGGCTGCCCGCCCCGGCCTTGTACCGTCCCAAGGAGACCTGCTCGGACTGCGTCGCGCTGGCCAAGAGGTCGCCGCTCGTGCGGACCCGCTGCGACGCGGTGCGGAGCGCGTAATACGAGTCGAACACCTGGAAGATCACCTGTTGCTCGATGCCCTTACGCCGCTCTTCTGCCGCGCGGGCCGCCGAGGATGCGGCGCGCACGTCGTAGATCTGCGACCACCCCGAGAACAGAGGGATCTGGAGCCCGATGGTCGCGGAGTAGCTGTTGCCGGAGGGCGGCTTGTTGAAGAAGTAGGTCTCGGCCGTGCTGCCGCTCACGACGAGCGACGGCAGCGCCGCGCCCCGAGCCACTGCGACGCGGGCCTGGGCCGCCCGGGCCGCGGCGCGGGCCGCCATGAGATCGGGCCGCTGGCCCACGGCGCGCTCGATCAGCGTCTCGAGGCTGTCCGTGATGCCGAGAGGCGGCATCGTGTCGGGGGGCGGCTCGAGGTCGTACGGAACGTTCGCCGGCAGGCCCATCGAGAGGGCCAGCGCGCCGCGCGTGGTTTGCAGCGTGCCCTCGATCGTTTCCAGGGCGAGCTGCACCTGGGAGAGCGCCGTCTTCGCCTGCAGCACGTCGGCGATGGTGGCGAGGCCCACGCGGTGGCGCTGCTCCGCCGCCTCGAGGTTCGTCTGCGCTTCCTTTAAGCTGATCTGCTGGGCTGCGAGCAGGGCCTTGGTCGCAAGGTACGCGAAGTAGGCCGCCTCGACGTTCAGGACCACGCTCTGGATGACCGCGTTGTGCGTCCAATCGGCCGCGAGCAGGGCCTCCCGCGCGCCGGTGACCGACCCCGACCGGCCCCCGAAATCGAAGAGCAGCCAGGAAACGTTCAACGTCGGCCCGTACAACTGCTGCTGGACCGACACCCGCCCGGCGGTGGCGGCGGTCTTCAATGTGGTGGCGTTGACGTCCACCGACAGGTTCGGGTAGTACAGTCCCCGGGCGGCACCGTAGGTCGCGGCGGCCGACCGGGCGTCCGCCCACGCGGCGGCGGTCGACGTGTTGTTGCGCAGCGCGATGTCGAGCACGTCGGTGAGCTGCAGCTCGCGCGCGCGCGCAGCCAGGCCCGGCGGTATCTCGGGCGGCGGCGCCGGCGATTGCGCCGCGGGCTGAGGCGGCGGGGCCCAGAACACGCTCGGAGCCGGCGCGGTTCCGGCCACGCCCTGGACCCCTGGAGGATTCGGAATACACCCCGAGAAGAGCGCCGCACCCGCACCCAGCGCCCACCTTGCACCTTTGGTCACATCCGTCTCGGTTGCCTGTGAAGCAGAAGAAGATAGCCGGGCAGCGTACTGGTGCCGTTCCAACTTGTTCTGTCGAATGCCGTCCCGATAGTGGGTGAGCGTTCGAACGGAGCGGACACCAGGTGTCTCGGACTCAAGAAAAGTTGGAACGGCACTGGCTGAATGGATACGCAGAGAGGCCGCCGGGCGTGGAGCGTTCACCGGCAGCCCCCACGCCCCCGCCCGCTTGTAACAGAGGATCCGGCTAGGCGGGCTTAAGAGTCATCGTAGCCGATCTGGGACATCCCAGAGGCCCGGCCAGCGTAGGGGCTCAGCATGCTCCGCCTACTCGCGCACGACGCGCGGGTGTCGGACTAGAGAAAGTCTACGCTACGATGGGCCCACGGGTCGGTGCCCCGCCGAAGCGGGACACCGACTCACGGGCAGCTACTCTCAGGTGGGGTAGAAGCGCAGTTGCAACAGCTTCAGCCCGTTGTTGTCGTACTGCCAGAGGAAGTTCTGGAGGCACGGGTTGAAGAGATTCACCCTCACGGTTCCGCTGGCCGACACTCCGAGGCACGTCGCCAACGTGGGGAACAGTGTGGTATCGAGGGCGAACGTGATCGTCGTGAGCGCCGTGGTCACGTTGCGGAAGCTGCTCTTCCCCTTCATGCGGACGAAGACCTCGTTCTCGGTCGAGCAGATGGTCCCCGCGTCGGCGCCTGTAAGGGTGCTGCCGGCGGTATCGGCGCAGGTCTTTATCGTCGAATGGCCGCCCGGTTTCGCGAGGGCGCGCGCCCAAACCGTGTAGGCGCTCGTGCTGTCCGCCGGGAGCTGGAATGAGGCCACCCCATCGGTCCCGTTCTTGTCGAGCACCTGGAACGGACCGGGGCTGAGCAAGATCTTCGAGGTCACGGTGACGTCACCCGACCCGAGTCCCACGAAGATGACGTTGCCGGACGCCTGATTCATGCTGGCGCTCTTGTTGTGCGAGACGCCAATGATGTTGAGATTGTAATGCCCGCCGCTGGGCGCCCCGTTCCCGGTCTGTGGACGCCGCGGCAGCTATGGTAGCAGCCAAGCAGAACATGGTGCGCATCGAGACCCCCCTTCTCGTGGCAGCGCAGTGGCTGCGGTGTCGCCGGCGGTGCCCCGCCGAAGCGGGGCACCGAGCGACTCTCAGCTACCTCAGGTAGGGTAGAAGCGCAGTTGCAAGAGCTTCAGCCCTTGGTTGTTGTACTGCCAGAGGAAGTTGTTGAGGCACGGGCTGAAGAGCGGGATCGTTATGTCTCCGGTCGTCGTCGTAGGCAGACCGAGGCACGTCAACAAGGCCAACACCGTGGGGTTGAGCAGGTCTGCCGCGGTGATGGTCAAGGTGATCGTCGTGAGCGAGGTGGTCACGTTCTTGAACGTGCTCTTCCCCTTCACGCGGAGGAAGACCTCGTGCTGGGTCGAGCAGACCTGCCCCGTGCCCGTGAGCGCGGTGCCGGTGTCGGCGCACGTCACGATGTTAGACTGTCCGCCCGGTTTGGCGAGCGCGCGGGCCCACACGGTGTAGGCGCCCGTGCTGTCCGCCGGGAGCTGGAACGAGGCCGTCCCATCGGTCCCGTTCTTGTCCAGCACCTGGAACGGACCGGGGCTGAGCTGGATGTTCGTGCTCACGCTGGCGCCGTTTGCGCCGAGCGCCACGAAGATGACGTTGCCGGACGCCTGATTCATGTTGGCGTTCTTGTCGTGCGAGACGCCGATGATGTTGAGATCGTAATGCGTGCCGCTCGGTGCGCCGTTTCCAGTCGTGGACTGCTGCGCCACGGCCGTTGTGCCGGTCGCGGCTGCCAGGACGGCTGCCAGGCAGAATGTGGTGCGCATCAAACCCCCTTCTTGTGGCTGTCCAGTGTTTGCGGTGTCGCCGGCGGTGCCGGAAAAGCGAAAGGGCCGCCGGCGATCCTTCGCTGGCGGCCCGGCGAGCAGTGGCGGATGCGTGACCCGCTGTAGCCCCGTGACTCTGCGTCACCGCCTTTCGGCGGCTTTGCTCTGAGCAGCGATGCGAAATGCGGCCTCGCGGCGGGACGCGGTCCCGCGCATCGAGGGCATTGGTGAAGGGGGGCAAACGGCATGCCCCAAGCTGGCAGCGACCCCCTGGACGTGGCGCACCGCGCCGCGACGGCAAGCGGTTTGGCCCTGGACGCTACCCAGCAACCGACACTACCGTACAGATCCCGTTATCTGCCGCAGAACACATCTATCATGGCGTTTTGCGGTATGGTTTGCGGGCCCACACGGAGTTCACCGGTGCTCCGGGGGCGACCGCATCACGCTGTGGCTTAAGGCGTTATCCTGGTGGTCGAGTCGCGCTTCGCGCAGGCCGGTGACCCTTCCTTGGTCGCGGGCGGGAGCGACGTTGACCCGACGAACACTGCGCAGATTTGGGCTGAGCCGGAACTCGTCATCGACGCGCTCCACCCGTCCTGCGTGGTCGTGATGGTCGGCATCTCGTTGCCGGCCGACACGCGGTAGGCGGCGCCCAGGTTGGCTGAGTACTTCTGGCTATCCGCGAAGTAGCTCTCTTCGACGGTCACCAGGTTGCGCAGATCCGACCTCATCGCGGCGATGTGGGCCCGTTCCTTGGTGTTCGTGAGCTGCGGAATCGCGATCGCGGCGAGCAGGCCTATGATCGCCATCACGATGATCAGCTCGATGAGCGTGAAGCCCTTCCGGTTCATCCTCCATCATGCCCACCCGAACGCCGGGCCGCAAGCGCCGTGTCGTGATCGATTCACGGTTCGCAGACGGGTGCGCCCTCTTTGATCGCCGGAGGGATCGACGTGGAGCCGACGAACACCGAGCAGGTCTGGGTCGTGTTGGTACTCGTGATCGACGCGGTCCACCCGTCCGCGGTCAGCGCGATGGTTGGCATCAAGTCGCCGGCCGACACGGTGTAGCGGCTGCCCAGGTCCGTCGCGTACTTCAGGCTGTCGGCGAGGAAGATCTCCTCGACCGTCACCAGATTCCGTAGATCCGTCTTCATCGCGGCGAGCTGGGCCCGTTCCCTGGTGTTGCTGAGCTTGGGAATGGCGAAGGCCGCGAGCAACCCGATGAGGGATGTGACGATCAGCAGCTCGATGAGGGTGAAGCCGTTGCGTTTCATTGGCGTTTTCATTGACCGGGCATCCGGCCGTGCGAGACCAGCCGTGGAGGGGGGCAGGAACCATGCCGACTGACGGAGCCGTCGCTAGCGAGGTTCACTGGCTCTGATGAGCGTCGAGCGGCGCAGGATGTGGCGGGTCGGTGACACAATCGGCGCACTTCCGTACATTTCCGCATCATCGGACCCTCTCTGCCGACCACAACCCGGCATAGTTTCTCGCGACACCCGTGAACCACCCCGACAGATGATCGTCGTCGAGAAGCCTCCCTTCTTCGTGTGTCCAGGCGGCTCCGTACAGGTACATCGTGAGCACCACCGTGCTGTCCGGGTTGACGGTTCCTACCAGGCCGAAGCTCGGCCACGAGGCCACAGTCGCGACCTGCGTGACGTCGTTCGTGCAGGTTTCGATGCCCCCTTCTGTGAAGCCTATGAACTTGACGCTGTCTATCGCAGTCAGGAACACGCTTACGGGGGATTCCGTGCAGTGCGCCTTCGCCGTGCTCGCTGTTCCGGTCCAGCTCCATTCCCCTTGCAGCGAGGGCGGGGGTGGCGCAACGACGGGAGGGTCAGAGTTCCCTCGGCAAGCCGCCAGGGCGAGCACGGCAACCACGGTCAGGACACGCATATTCGACCTTGAGTGACCACGGGTTCGCGTGCGACCGCAGCCCCTTCGAGACGCCTTCTCTCGGATGCCTTCTAGTAAGGCGAGCGCGTCGTGCTCGACCCACGTCGCGCGCAGGCTGGCGCGCCTTCTCGGCTCGCCGGAGCGAGCGGCGTTGACCCGACGAACACTGCGCAGACCTGGGTCGTGTTGGGGCTCGTGATCGACGCGTGCCACCCGTCGCGCGTCAGGGTGATGGTCGGCTTGCGGTCGTCGGGGGACACGGTGTAGGAGCCGCCCAGGTCCGTCGCGTACCGCTGGTTTTCGGCCAGGTAGTACTCTTCGGCGCTCACCAGATGGCGCAGATCCACCTTCATCTCGGCGATTTGGGCCCGTTCCCTGATGTCGGCGAACCTCGGAGCCACGATGGCGGCAACGAAGCTGAGGATGGACGTGACCATCATCAGCTCCATCAGGGTGAAGGCATTGCGCTTCATCTAACGACAGGGTCCATGTGAGACTGGAGCGTTGGGGGGGCACGAGCCGTGCCGAGCGGGCTATGCGCGCGGACCGGGTTTCGGGCCGCTCTGGCGGCTCTCAGTGAACCTGCAGCGGGTCAGTTTGTGGCGGGTCGGCAACACATCGCGCAATGCTTCGGTCCTGCGCGCGCGTTTTTTCCTACCACTGTCCTCTCCAACCAGCCTAGCGTGGTGGCATGCTCGCCCGGGTGCGCTCCGCCGCCGTCCTCGGGATCGACGCCTATCTGGTGGACGTCGAGACCGACATCGCGAACGGGCTCCCCTCGTTCGTCACCGTCGGGCTGCCGCAGGGCGCCGTCAAGGAGGGCCGCGAGCGCGTGTACGCCGCGCTCGCGAACTCGGGCTACACGTTCCCCCTGAAGCGCATCACGGTCAATTTGGCCCCCGCCGACATCCGCAAGGGGGGTTCGGCCTTCGATCTGCCCATTGCGCTGGGCGTGCTTGCGGCCACCGAGCAGATCTCGGGCGAGCGGCTGGGCCGGGTCGCGGTGCTGGGGGAGTTGGGGCTGGAGGGCGCGATCCGGCCGGTGCGCGGCGCGCTGCCCGTGGCGCTCGCCGCCCGAGCAGCCGAGCTGGAGGCGTTGGTGCTGCCGCGGGAGAACCTCCCGGAAGCGGGCGTCGTCTCCGGCATCCGCGTGCTCGGTGCGGGGAACCTGGCCGAGATCGCGGATTTCCTCGACGCCCGCGCCGAGCTCCCCGAGGCGTGTGTGGACCTCACGCGCTTGTTCGCCCAGCGGGCGCAGGACGACGTGGATCTCGCGGAGGTGCGGGGGCAAGCGCATGCCAAGCGGGCGTTCGAGGTCGCGGCGGCGGGCGGGCATAACATCCTGCTGATCGGTCCCCCGGGGTCCGGCAAGACCATGCTGGCGCGACGCCTTCCGACGATCCTCCCCAAGATGAGCCTCGACGAGGCGCTGGAGACGACCAAGATTCATTCGGTCGCCGGAATTCTGCCGCTGGGAGAGTCGCTCGTCGCGCGCCGGCCGTTCCGGGCGCCGCACCACACCATCTCGGACGCGGGGCTGATCGGCGGCGGGTCGTATCCGCGGCCCGGCGAGGTGAGCCTCGCCCACGGGGGCGTGCTGTTCCTGGACGAGCTGCCCGAGTTCCGCAAGAACGTGCTCGAGGTGCTGCGACAGCCGATGGAGGACGGCGTCGTGACGATCGCCCGTGCGGCCATGAGCCTCACCTATCCGGCGCGCTTCATGCTCGCGGCCGCGATGAACCCGTGCCCCTGCGGCTACTTCGGCGACCCGCACCACAACTGTGTGTGCGGGCCGCTCGGCGTGGAGCGCTACCTCGCGCGCGTCTCGGGACCGCTGCTCGACCGGATCGACATCCACCTCGAAGTCCCCGCGGTGAAGTACCGCGCCCTGGCCGACCAGGGCGGCGGCGAGCCGAGCGCGGCGGTGCGCGAGCGGGTGGACCGGGCGCGGGTGGTCCAGCGGGACCGGTTCGCGAGCCGTCCGGGGATCTACGCCAATGCCCATATGGCGCCGCGCGACATCCGGATCTTCTGCCGGGTGTCGGACGGCGCCGAGGCGCTGCTACGCACGGCGATCACCCGGCTCGCGCTCTCGGCGCGGGCGTACCACCGGATCCTCAAGATCGCGCGC
>QHVD01000129.1 GCA_003222235.1 Gemmatimonadota bacterium
CCTCGCTCACGATCGCCGCCGGGCCGGACGGGCGAGCGGCGCTCGCGCTGCACGAGAAGGGACTCGCCGCGCTCGAGTCGCTGCTCTTCGCCAAGTACCAGATGTATCGCAACGTCTACTGGCACCACGCGGTCCGCAGTGCCACGGCGATGTTCAAACGGATGGTGCGGCGCGCGCTGGCGGCCGGCCGGCTCGAGCCCGAGGCGGTGGCGCTCGCGACGGACGACGGGCTGGTCCACGAGCTGATGCAGGAAGACACCACCGGGCTCGCCCGGCAGCTGCGCGAGCGCCGGCTCGCGAAGCGCGCCCTCGATCTGCCGGCCGCGGATTTGCCGGCGGACGCGCGCTCCTGGCCCGCCGAAGATCCAGACCTCCTCGAACAGGTGGAGGACCGCCTGGCGCGGGCCGTGGGGCTCGAGCCGGGGGAGCTGTACCTCGACTTCCCGGCGAAGCCCGACATGCTCGCGCTCGATCTGCTCCTGGTCGAGCGCGACGGGACGGTCACTCCCCTCGCGGGCGCGGAAGCAGCCAGGCATCTGGGATTGCCGCGCGTCGCGGCGGAATTGTACCGCTCGGCGCGGCGACTGCGCGTGTTCGTCCTGGGGGCGGCGAGCGTGCCGGCACAGGCGATTGTGGAACTCGTGACGCTGCCGCGAGAAGAAGTGGCGGCCAGGGTGGCGGGGGAAAGCCCGTTGTTGCGGTGAGCGGTAAGCTTACCGCTCACCCCGTCTCGCCCCGCCTCACGCCGGGCTGCGTCACCTGCGTCTCGTCGCCTACGGCCGCGTCGACCGAATCGATCCGGACGACGATCGCCGTGATGTTGTCCAGGCCGCCGTACCGGTTCGCGTCGCGGATCAGGTCGTCCACCTGCTCCTGCGGCATCCGGCTCGTCCCGAGCAGCTCGGCGAGCTGATGGTCCTCCAGCATCCCCGTGAGCCCGTCCGACGCGAGCAGGAACACGTCCCTCGGCTTGACCGCGCCGACGTAGATGTCCGGGGTCACGTCGTTGTTCGCGCCCACACAGCGCGTGATGACGTTGCTGTAGGGATGCGACCGCGCCTGCTCGGGGGTCAGGTAGCCCGCATCCACCTGCTCCTGCACATAGGAGTGATCCTTGGTGAGCTGGACCAACTTCTCGTCGCGAAACAGGTACCCGCGGCTGTCCCCGACCTGGCCGATCAGGAAGCGCGTACCGTACAGCACCAGCGCGGTGACGGTGGTCCCCATACCGCGCTTGTCGTGCTCGGTGAGGGTGCGCCCGAAAATGGCGCCGTTGGCTGAGCGGATCGCCAGCCGCATCCGATCGGCGATCTCATCGTCGCCCATGCCCCGGAGAGAGCCCAGCTCGCGGGCCACGCTCCGCACTGCCATCTCGCTCGCCACCTCGCCCGCCGCGTGGCCGCCCATGCCGTCGGCCACCACGAATATCCCCCGCTCGGGGACCATGAGGTAGTTGTCCTCGTTCCCCGAGCGGATGATCCCGACATCCGTGCGACCGGCGCAGGTGATATGCACGGTCCGATGCTACGCCAGGAGCCGCTGGACGATGGCCACGAAACCCGCTCCGAGAAGAATGATGAGCGCCGCGCTTGCACCGCAACCCGTCGTCTTCTTCTGGGGAGGCGGCGGGACTCGCCTCCTGCTGGTCTTTCCGCCCGGTGGCTGCACCTCGGACGCACGGCGCGCGGGTGCGCCCAGAGGTCTTTCGATCCGGACCTCCGGCTTGGTGGGGGCCGGCGGTGGTGGCTCCGGGAAAGCCGCGCTCACTCTGGTCCCGCTGCCTTCGATCACGGGCACGGCATCGTCGGTCGGCTCGAACGCGAGCTGCACGTCCCCGAGCCGCACAGCGCGTGATGACGTTGCTGTAGGGATGCGACCGCGCCTGCTCGGGGGTCAGGTAGCCCGCATCCACCTGCTCCTGCACATAGGAGTGATCCTTGGTGAGCTGGACCAACTTCTCGTCGCGAAACAGGTACCCGCGGCTGTCCCCGACCTGGCCGATCAGGAAGCGCGTACCGTACAGCACCAGCGCGGTGACGGTGGTCCCCATACCGCGCTTGTCGTGCTCGGTGAGGGTGCGCCCGAAAATGGCGCCGTTGGCTGAGCGGATCGCCAGCCGCATCCGATCGGCGATCTCATCGTCGCCCATGCCCCGGAGAGAGCCCAGCTCGCGGGCCACGCTCCGCACTGCCATCTCGCTCGCCGTCCACGAACGTGCCGTTCGTCGAGTCGAGGTCCACGAGCAGCCACACACCGCCGCGCAGCTGTAGCTTCGCGTGGGCTGTGGAAACCGATGGATCGGGGAAGACGAGGTCGTTGTAGTCCGCGCGCCCGATGTTCACGATCGGTGTCTTCACCGGCAGGCGCCGGCCTCTCAGCTCGCCGACCCGGACGAGGAAGCTCGCGAGCGGGCCGCCCCGCGCTGGCCGCTGCAGGGCTTCGAGGCCGTCCATCGTGAGCTGGAGCCGCTCAGCGGCGCCGGGGGGAGCCTGCGCGGCCAGGGGAGTCCCGGCGGCCGGACCCGCCTGCGGCGCGGGAGGCGCGGCCGCCGGGACGGCGTCCGCATAGAAGCGGAAGCCCTGCCCGCCAATCCGGATGACGTCGGCCCGCCGGAGGATCCGCTGCCCCCGGACGCGCTCCTCGTTCACGAACGTACCGTTGGTGCTCGAGTCCACGAGTAGGTAGCCCTGCGCCGTCTGCACGATCTCGGCGTGGCGCCGCGAGACGTCGGTCTCCGGCACCACCACGTCGCACCCCGCCTCCCGCCCGAACACGAGCGAGGCGCCGCTCATCACATACTCGCGCCCGTCGGTGAGGCTCACGACCCGCCCGCCGGTATTGCGGGTCGCTGCCCGCTCCGGCGCAGCCCTGCCTTGGGGAGCCGCCGTCGGCTCGGGCAGCTCCACCTTCTCGACGAACTGCGTCGTCCCGGCGCGGCGTTCGTCCACGAAAGTGAGCTCGTAGCCACCCACTTCCAGTTTGTCGCCGTGCAGCAGCGGGGTCGGCTCAACCCCCAGCCGTACGCCGTTGACCAACACCTCGGCCTCGGGCGTGGCCTTCCGAATGACGACCTGTCCGTCCGGCTGGCGCTCCAGCACGACGTGTCGCGGCAGCACGCCCGCCCCGCTGAGAGGGATCGCGCAGTTCGCATCGCTGCCGAGCGCCACCTCACCCACCGGGATGGTGAACTGCTTCCCACCGAGTTCCAACAGCGACATGTCGAGGGGCCTCTCAACCGGAAGAGCCGGCGCTGCAAGTTACGCACCGCCCGGTAACAGACGCAAGCAAACCGGGGGTTACGCAGCGTCCAGCCGTCACCCTTCCGCATCCGCCGCCACCCTCTCTTCCCGCCCCACCAGACCCCGCCGGAGCCAGTGCCAGAACAAGAGCGAGCCCGTGATCACCGTGACGTAGCTGTTGATGAACCGCCAGATGATGATATAGCCCGCGGTGATCTCCCGGGGCACGTAGATCGACATCACCGCCGCCGACAAGAGCTCCGCGAGCCCGGAGGCCCCCGGGGTCGGCGCGAAATAGAGCAGAAACGTGATGAAGGTCTGGAGCAGCAGAATGTCGACGAAGTTGGCGGGGATGCCGACCGCCCGCAGCGCCGCGTACCCCGCCAGCAGCTTGTTGGCGTGCGACGGCCCTGAGAGGAGCACGCACCAGAAGAGGGCGAGCCACCCCTGCGGGCTGCCGAATGCCACCATGCACTCGTGCGCCCGGTCGATGCCGGCCCGCAGTTGCCCGATCCGAGACGCGATCCGGCGGCTCCTGCCCTCGAGCCGGGTCGCAAGCCAGTGTACCGCATCGCGCAGCCACACGGGGAATATCATCGCGAAGAGCATCAGCACGCCGAGGACGCCGAAGATCGTCAAGCTCGTGCGGAACAGACCGTAATAGGTGATCCCCAGCACCACGTGGTGCCGGGCGAGGGACTTCCCGGCGCCGAAATAGATGGCGAGCGGGCCGGCGATGGCGAAGAAAACGACCGTCGCGACGAAGGTCATGAAGGTGGACGTCACCGCCTCGGGGAGCCGCACGCCGCCGCGCTTCATGGTCCACATCATCATCGGGCCCGCGCCCGTTTGGAACGGCGTGAGGTACGCGGCCCAGGCGCTCATGCCGCCGGCCAGGATCATGTCGCGCAGCCGCACGCCGGGACGCACGTGCCGCGCAACGACCCAGAGCCGCGTGCCCCCGCCGATCCAGTCCATCGACGCGAGCCCGAGCCCCAGGAGGAGCCATCCCCAGTGCAGCCCGACGAGCGCGCCGATGAACGCCCGAAAGTTGTTCCCGTAGAACAGCAGCCCGACGACGCCGGCGAGCGAGATCACAGCGAAGAGTTCGAGCCCGCGGCGCAGGAGGCGCGGGGTGAGGGCAAGGGGCATGTGTGCGGCGAAGCTATCACTCCGCCTCGACCCCCCGCCAGGGCGGGACGGGCGGACCGGCGGACGGCCGGACAGTGACTGCGGCGGAGACTCCGTCCGCCTGTCCGCCAGACCGCCTGTCCGGTATTTTCAGAGGTTATGCCTCCCTCGCCCGACCGCGTGATCATCCGCAACGCGCGACAGCACAATCTGAAGGGGATCACGGTCGAGCTGCCGCGGCGCGCGCTCACGGTCGTCACCGGTCCGTCTGGCTCGGGCAAGAGCTCCCTCGCCTTCGACACCCTGTACGCGGAGGGTCAGCGACGCTACATCGAGTCGCTCTCCACTTACGCCAAGCAGTTCC
>QHVD01000130.1 GCA_003222235.1 Gemmatimonadota bacterium
CCGTCAGCAGGAAGCCTGGGAGGATGATCTCGGGATCGAGCGGTCTCCGCAGATACGTCTTGATCCACAGGACCAGGGCGACGAGGCTCGATCCTCCCACGATGACGACTGGTGGCAGCCCGATACGCCGGTAGCCGACGGCCATGGCCAGCGTGACGAACAGGACGGCGGCCATCACGCTTAGGAGTTGAACTCGCTTCGGCGTTTCCATTCCAGAGGCACCTCTTGTGGGTCAACGTCTGTTGACTATGATCGTATATGTCAACGGCTGTTGGCCATTACGGGTTCCCAGTTATGGAGGGAGGGGCCGTGCCGCAGAAAGGCAAGCCGACCGGGCGCCGCTCGGAAACGACAAAGGCCGCGATCCTGGCCGCGGCCCGCCAACACTTCGCCGCCTCCGGTTACGAGCGGGCGACCATTCGGATCATCGCCGCGGATGCGGGGATCGACCCGGCGATGGTGATGCGGTACTTTGGCAACAAGGAGAAGCTCTTCGCCGCGGCGGCCGAGTTTGATCTACGGCTGCCCGACCTGGCGGCCGTGCCGCGCGGGACCGTCGGCTCCGTGCTGGTGGGGCATTTCCTCGACCGGTGGGAGAGCGACGACACGCTGCAGGCCCTGTTACGGGCCGCCGTGTCGTACAAGGTCGCGGTCACCCGGTTGCGCGCCGTATTCGCGACCCAAGTCATGCCCGCGGTGGCGCCCTTGTGCAAGGACCGCGCGACGGCGGCAACCAGGATCGGCCTGGTCGCCACCCAGATGCTGGGAATGGCACTGTGCCGCTACGTGCTCCGGCTGCCGCCGGTGGTGTCGCTGGATCGCGCCGCGGTGATCCGATGGCTCGCTCCCACGATTCAGCGGTACCTCACGGCGGGGCCGTAGCGACCTGCGCCGGGAACCTCGCAGCGGCAATCGGCGGTTATCCCTCCGCGGCTCAGTAAACACTCCAACAATCGAGCGAGAAATGAAGCTCACGATTTTCGCGGCCACCGGAGGTATCGGTCGACAAGCCCTCGAGCAGGCCCTCGCCGCAGGTCACGAGGTCACCGCGGTCGTCCGAAATCCAAACGGGCTATCCGGAGAGGCACGCATCGTCAGAGTCGACCTGGCGGCCGCCGCCCCGGAAGCGCTCGAGTCCGCGCTCGCAGGAGCCGACGGCGTGCTCTCCGGCCTTGGGCCCCGGTCGGCGTCCGAGGCCGGAATCGCTTCGCAGGGCACGCGGGCCATCGTGCAGGCGATGAGGGCAACCGACGTACGACGCATCGTCGTTGTCGGCGCCGCGCCGATCGGGACCGTGCCTTCGCCGGGCCGCCCCCGGCCGCCGAAGCACGACCCAGGCGATGGCTTCTTCATGCGACACCTGCTCAGTCCACTGACAAAGGCGGCGCTCCGCACGCGCTACGGCGATTTGGTGCTGATGGATGACCTCCTTCGGGACAGCGGCCTGGATTGGACCGTCGTGCGACCGCCCCAGCTGACCAACAAGGCACTGACCGGCACCTACCGGATAGCGTACGGGCAGAACCTCCGGCGCGGGCTCCGCATTTCACGCGCCGACGTCGCCCATCTCATGCTTCGCGTGCTCGAGCAAGCCGAGACCATCAAGCAAGTCATCGGAATCGCCAACTGACGGGCCGGGCGAGTCCGTATCCCAGAGAGGGTCGGCTCCGTAGATAGCAACATGGACAGTTCCCACGATCTAGACACCCCTGGTCCTTTCCAGGCACGCTACCTGGCGTTCCTTGAAACGATCGCTCGCCTCCGGCCGAAGCTGCACCGTTACTGCTCACGCATGACCGGGTCGGTGGTGGACGGGGAGGACGTCCTTCAGGAGGCACTGTTCCAAGCCTATCGCAAGCTGGACACCTTTGACGATGACCGGCCGCTGGCTCCGTGGTTGTTCCGGATTGCTCACAATCGGTGTATCGATTTCGTGCGCCGCCGTGAGGTCCGGGAGAACGCAGAGGCCGGTGCGGCGACGCCCGACTCCGTCGCGCCGGTCGATCCTCCTGGGCCGGGCCTCGGCCGGGCCGTCGAGCACCTCGTGCTGACGCTTCCGCCGATGGAGCGCGCCTGCGTGCTCCTCAAGGACGTCTTCGATTACTCGTTGGAAGACATCGCGGAGTTCATTGATTCCACGGTGGGCGGCGTCAAGGCCGCGCTGCACCGCGGCCGCTCGAAGCTGACGACCTTGCCCCGACGAACGGCGCCGCCCGGCGCGAGTGCTGAAGTCACCCGGCTCTTGCATCTCTACGTCGAGCGATTCAACCGACGTGACTGGGACGGCGTTCGGGAGCTCATCGCCGCCGACGCGCGGCTGCTCGTGGCGGACCGGTTCGCCGGCCGGCTCGCGGACTCGCCCTACTTCGGGAACTACGAGCGTGCGCCGGTGCCATGGCGGTTGGCGGTCGGCGAGGTGGACGGAGAGCCACAGATCATCCTGCTGCACCGCCACGCCGATGGGTGGGCGCCGCACTCGGCCATTCACGCCGAAATCACCCGCAATCGCATCACCCGCGTCGCGGACTTCTGGCACACACCCTGGATTCTCCAGGCGGCGACGTCCGTTCTCGTCTCCGAGCCCTCCTAGGGTCCGGCGGCCCCGAACGTATCCCGCCCGTCCGGACAGCCGTACTACTAGAGGAAGGACAACCTTCGACACGGGAGATAATGCAAGTATGAAATCGCTCCAATGCATTTCGGTGCTGGTCTCGGCAAGCCTCGGTGCTTCCGCCCTGGGTGCGCAAAGCGGCAACTATCCTCCGCTCAGCCAGTACCTGATGCCGCGCGACGCCGAGATCGCGCTGGCCAGAAGCGCCGCCCCGGCGGGGATCTCAGATCGTGCAACGATCAAGGTATTGACGACTTCCGGATATGAAGTCGCCAGCGAGGGCGACAACGGCGCCGTCTGTCTGGTGATGCGCGGGTTCAGCGCGCCAACCGATACCCCCGCGCAGTTCCGCGACCTGGTGTACGACCCGGACGTCCGCGCGCCGATCTGCTTCACCGCTCCTGCGGCGAAAACCGCGATGCCGTACTACGAGCTCCGGACGAGGCTAGCGCTGGAGGGAAAGGGCCCGGACCAGATCGCGCAGGGAGTTCAGGTGGCGTACGATAAAGGCCAGCTGCCGCACCGGGACGCGGTGACCTTCGCCTACATGTGGTCGGCGCACCAGCACCTGGGGCCGCCCGGCGCGTGGCACCCGCACATGATGGTGTTCGCGCCCAAGTACGACAACGCGATGGTGGGCGGCTTCGCGTTCGGCAGCCCGCTGCCGCAACTCAGCGACGACGCTGGAACCCCGTTTGCCGTGGTCGTGATCCCCGTGGACGACAAGCTGGCCATCACACCGCAGCCGAGATAACGTTCGACGAACGGCGTGAGCGTTCCTCTAGCACGAATTCCTGGCACGGCGCCATTCGGCTGCGCTAAACGAGAAGCCTCATAGGGACATAACTCGCTGCGAGGCTTCACGTTCTCAGCAGGCTCGGCAGGACTCGAACCTGCAACGCCCGGTTTTGGAGCGCACTCCGATCAACGCCGGCGTTGTAGCGTTTGTTGATTTTCAAGGACTCGCTCCGGGCCAGCAACCGGCGTTGCTGGACAACGCCGGCGTTGGCACTATTTCTGGCACTGAGAAAAGCTCGTACGGCGCATCGGCTCGGACATCCCTTCCACCCCTGGAGGCGTCATGCCGGTTCCCGCGCTCCTCCCCACCGCCGCGCGCGAGGAGACGTTCGCCGGACTCACCTACCACATCGAGGGAGAGCTCGTCCCCGTGCTCCACGTTGAAGTGAAGTCCGCAAATGTCTACTTCGAGCATCACATTCTTCTGTGGAAGGATC
>QHVD01000131.1 GCA_003222235.1 Gemmatimonadota bacterium
GCCTGCCGTAGATCGGGCTTCAGCGCCAGCGCTCTCTCGTAGTGCTCGCTTGCACCCGCGAGGTTCCCGCGGGACGCGTAGAGGTTGGCGAGATTGTTGTGCGCCTCCGCGAAGTCGGGAGCGATCTGCAGGGCGCGCTCGTAGTACGGTTCCGCCTCGCCCCAGCGTTCGAGCGCGACCAGGGCGTTCCCCAGGTTGTAGAAGGGCGCGGGGAGGTCCGGCCGCAGGCGGATCGCCTGCTCGAACTCGGCGATCGCCTCGGTCGCCTTCCCCTCGTCGAGGAGAAGCAGGCCGAGGCCATTGTGTGCCGGGGCGTAGCCGGGTGCGACGGCCAGCGCGCGCGCGTACTCGGCGCGCGCCTTGTCCCGCCGCCCGAGGCGGTTCCACGCGTCCGCCATCGTGTGGTGAATCTCGGGCACGTCGGGTCGGAGCGCGAGCGCACGCTCGATCACGGGAACCGCCTCGGCAGGTCGTCCCCGTTCGAGGAGCAGCGTGCCGAGGTTGTTGTACGCGCTCCACGCCCTCGGGTTCTTGCTCACCGTGTCCCGCCAGAGCGTCTCCTGGTCCGCGAAGACGTGCGCGCGGCTCCAGGTGGCTGCGCCGAGGGCGAGGAGGAGCCCGCCGCACGCAAGGCGGGCCGCCGCACCGAGGGCGGGGACCTTCCGCGCCCCAGCCGCTCCGAGGGCGACGACCAGCGTGATGGGGCCGAGGCTCGCCAGATACTGGAAGTGATCGGCGACGAAGGAGTAGCGGAACAGGTAGACGTCGACGAAGCCGAGCGCCGGCGCGAGCGTGATCGCGAAGTAGAGGACCGCCGCGAGCGGCCCCCTCCCGATCCGGTCCCGGAGCATCCAGAGCGCGGCGACGACGCCGACCGCGGCCAGGCAGAAGAGCCACTGCCACCCGACGCCCGCGTCGATCTTCCAGCGCGGATAGAAGAACGAGAGCCGAATCGGGACCACGAGCTTGGCGGCGTAGAACCACAGTGCCCGGCCCGCCAGCACGCAGCGGTCGGCTGCGGAGAGCGTCCAGTCCGCGCCCTGCGCTCCGACCTGATACTTCTCCACCATCGCCGTCCCGAGCCCGCCCACCAGGCCGACGAGGAAGAAGGGAACGAGCGGCACGACGTCGCCGCGCCTGAGCGATCCCCGCGTCCACCAGACACAGACGAGGGCCGCCGCGGGCACGGTACACGCAACGGTCTTGCTGAGGACGGCGAGCACGAAGGCGACGAAGGCGAGGGCGTAGAGCCCCGCCGAGCGCCGGCCGAGGGCGAAGCGGAGATAGAGAAGCAAGGCGAGGAGGGAGAAGGCGCCCGCCTGGACGTTCTTCAGCTCCGTCACCCACGCGACCGATTCCACATGCACCGGATGGAGCGCGAACACGGCCGCCGCCATCCACGCCCCGGGGACCGCGAGCCGACCGAGGACGAGCCAGACGAGCCCGGCGTTCAGCGCGTGCAGCAACACGTTCGCGAGATGGTAGCCGAGAGGGCGCAAGCCCCAGAGATGATACTCGAGCCAGAAGGTCGTCTGCGTGAGCGGGTAGTATTGCGGTGGGCCGGGCTCGAGCCATATGGCGCGGAGGCCGGCGAGCGTTCGCAGCAGCCGATTGCCGGTTACGTAGGTCTCGTCGTCCCAGATGAAGCCTCCGCGGAAGATCGGAAGATACGCAACCACGGTGATGAGCAGGATCGCGGCGAGGCCGGCGAGGCGCTGCCGGCGTGCCGGGTCGGAAGCGGCTGCCGCTGCGGCGACCGGGTCAACGCCGGCGGCAGACGGAATCGCTGTCGGAGTGCTCCGCATCGCGAGCGCGAACCTCAACGTGACAGAACTCCCCGCTTCCGCAAAGGCGCCCCGGCCTGGCTTCGTCAGCCCAAACCGGTGCCGAGGGAAACGGGTGCGATCCACCGCCGCCGGTGCTGAGGACCAAGGCCCCGCGGAGCAAGCGCCGGTAGCTCGGCGCGGGAGCCTGCGCGTGCAGGCTCCCGCAGCTCAGGTCGTCACGGTAGCAGCTGGGCCGTTCCGGGGAGCGAGACGGCGCCCGGGCCGGGCAGGTCGCCCGTGTTGTCGACCGACGTGCTGAAGGTCGGCGGGACGCAGAAGATGCTCACCAGCGTCGAGGGGTGACCCGCGCCATCCGTCATGTCCCCGGCCGGCGAGCCGTTCTCGGTGATCGTCCTCGCCGTGCCGAAGCC
>QHVD01000083.1 GCA_003222235.1 Gemmatimonadota bacterium
GGTTCGTGGTGAGGGCGGCGCGGAGCAGGGTCAGGCCGTCGACCTGCGACATGTACAGGTCCACGAGCAGGATATCGAAGGCGCGGCGCTTGACGAGGTCGAGCGCTTCCTCACCTCGACCGCAGAGCGCCACCTCGTAGCCTTCGTGCCGGAGCACCTGGGCGCAACTCTCGCGCAGCAGATACTCATCGTCCACGACGAGGATGCGGATGCACGCCTTAGCTTCCGGGGCAACCGCTTCGCCCGCCGGCGCGGCGCGGTGGGCGCCGGGGACACGGGGCGCGCCGTGAGCGCGGGACCCACCGTTTCGTGCGGGCGGGAGAAGCACGGCGGAATGTCGAGAAACCAGGGGGCGTTCCACGGGGCGATCTCCATGCAGAGGACGGACAACGGGCGAGCTGCGCAACATCCGCCACGCCGACACAATGCGCTTGCGTGCCCCCCCGCACCATCGCCGGCGCGATAGAGGCGACTCTAACTTTTGGTATAGGCCCGGAGGGAGGTCCTGCGGTGCTGGGTTCGTTGGTACAAACGCCTATGTCATTCAGCAGTAACTAGTTAGCCTGCCGGGGGCTGGGCGACGGGCCTCGGGCCAATCACGCGACCGACCTATCCGAGCCTGCGGGGGGCTGGTATCTTCCCGCGCTGCAGATGCCCGCTACCATGCCTGGATTTGAGCCCTGGCGCGGCGTGGCTGAGCGGAACAGCTCGGAGGGCCGCTCGGATTACGCGCCGCGGGTCCGCGTCGAGCGGCTGATTGCGACCTGCCGCGTCGTGCTGGCGATTTGCTTGTTCCTCGCCATCTGGCTCGACCCCTCCACCAGGCCGGCGCAGCACTGGGGAACGACCGACGTCCTGCTCGCCGCATACGGGGCCTACGCGGTCGTCCTCACCATGGTCGCCTGGCTTGTGCGCGCGCCCAGCGTCACGTTCGGCCTGGTCACCCACGCCGTGGATCTCGCGCTGTTCTCCCTGTTCGTGTACCTCACCGAGCGACCTGCCAGCCCGTTCTACACGTACTTCATCTTCGCGATGGTCGGGGCCACGCTGCGCTGGCAATGGCGCGGCGCGCTGTGGACCGCGCTGGTCGCGCTCGTCGCGTTCAACGCGGTCGGGCTGTACGAGGCCAAGATCACGCGCGATCCCGGATTCGAGCTGAACCGGTTCGTCATCCGGAGCGCGTACCTCGCGGTAATCGCCAGTCTGCTGGTGTTTTTGGGGGCGCACGAGCAGCGGCGCCGGCGTGAGATGCACGAGCTGGCGGGTTGGCCCCGCGTCATGCCGCAGCATCCCGCTGCCGTGGTGCGCGAGGTACTGGAGCGCGCCGCGGCGATTCTCCGCGCTCCGCGGGCGCTGGTGGTGTGGGAGGACGCGGACGAGCCGTGGCTGCAGCTCGCGTCCTGGTCCGTCCGCGGCGAGTTCCATCTCGAGCGCGAGCCGCCCGGGACCTTCGACCCGCTGGTCGCCGCCCCGCTCGCCGAGGCGAGCTTTTTCTCGCGGGACGCAGGCGCGACCGCGCCCAGCGTGCTAGGGGTCTCCTCCAACGGGCTGGAGGAGTGGCGGGAGGCGCCGCTCAACCCCGCGCTGCAGTCGCGGTTCGCCGTCCACGCCGTGCTGTGCCTCTGCCTGCGCGGGGAATGCGTCGCCGGGCGGCTGCTGTTGCTCGACCGTTGGGAGCTCACGGCGGACGATCTCGTGCTGGGCGAGATCGTCGCGCGCCAGGCCGCCGCGTCGCTGGACCACCTGCTTCTGTCGCGCCGGCTGAGCCAGGCGGCCGCGACCGAGGAGCGCGTGCGCCTGTCCCGCGACCTGCATGACGGCGTGCTACAATCGCTGACCGGCGCGGCCCTGAAGCTCGAAACCGCCCAACGCATGCTGGAGACCCAGCCGCGGGCCGCCCGTCAACGGCTCCGGGAGATCCAGCGCCTCATCGCCGACGAGCAGCGCAACCTCCGCTTCTTGATCCGCGACTCGAAGCTCCCCTCCCGCGGCGCGGTGGAAGAGGCGAGCCTGGACGTCCGCCTGCATGAGCTGGTGCAGCGGCTCGAAGGTGTGTGGGACATCCGGGTCGAGCCGCGCTTCGAGCTCCCCGACGGCGCGGCCGGGCCCCTCGCCTACGAGATCTGTCACGTCCTGCAGGAAGCGGTCGTGAACGCCGCGCGGCATGCGGGAGCCTCCCGGGTGCGCGTAGACGTGCGCGAGCGCGAAGGTCAGCTGCAAATCGTCGTCGCTGACAACGGATCCGGCTTCCCCTTCCACGGGCACTACGACCACGCGGCCCTGAGCGCGCTCCAGCTCGGACCGGTCATCCTCAAGGAGCGGGTCGACTCCCTCGGCGGCACGCTGGCGATCGACTCCAGCCCGACCGGCGCTCGCCTCGAGATCCGGCTCCCCTCCGCCGCTACTGGAGCCTGAGATGTCCCCCCCCATCCGCCTCGTCCTGGCGGACGACCACCCGATCGTCCTCAACGGACTGGAAAGCTTGTTCCACCTCGAGCCGGACTTCCAGGTGGTGGCCCGATGCGTGAACGGGGAGGAGACCCTTGCGGCGGTGCGCCAGCACCGCCCCGACATCCTGATCCTCGACATCCACATGCCGCGCAAGGACGGCCTCGAGGTCCTCCGGGAGCTGGACCAGGACCAGCTGCCGACCAGGGTGGTCCTGCTCGCAGCGGCGCTCGAGGAGCACGAGGTCCTGGAAGCCCTGCGCCTCGGTGCGCGCGGGATGGTCCTGAAGGAGCTCGCCCCGCAGCTGCTGGTGCAGTGCGTTCGCAAGGTCCACGCGGGTGGGCAGTGGCTGGAAAAGTCGCTCTCGGCACGCGCGCTCCACACTCTGGTGCGCCGAGAGGCCGATCCGGGGAAACGGGACCTCACCCCGCGGGAGCGCGACATCGTGGTCATGGCGACTGCCGGCCTGCCCACCAAAGAGATGGCCAGGCAGCTGAGCATCAGCGAGGGGACGGTCAAGATCCACCTGCACAACGTCTACAAGAAGCTCAAGGTCCAGAACCGGGTCGAGCTCGTTCTTTACGCGCAGGCGAAGAAGCTCGTGTGACGTGTGACGTGCAACGTGGGACGTCACACGTCACACGTCGCATGTTCACGTCTCCCATCCTCTTGCATGTGCCCAGGTAGCCGGTGACCCCTGCCACAGATAATCGCCTCTCAGCCCCTTCATCTTGGCTCCCGAGTTAGCATGCGGCACGATCGCACCTCCTTAGAGGGGCGACGCGACAAAAGGCAAACCCGTCGAAAGGCGGGGACGCAAAGCCTCGAGGCTACGGTCGGTGCGCAGAAGCGCGCGGGCTATGCCGGTCGGGCCGCCGAACGCACCCAGGAGGGCGTATGCCATTCCCCTATGCGGACCTGCCTCGTTGGCCGGTCCGCCGTCCAATATTCTCTATCCCGGCAGCTCTGTGCGGGATCGCCTT
>QHVD01000084.1 GCA_003222235.1 Gemmatimonadota bacterium
CCCCCACCACGACCGTGGGACGGACCTCCGCGAGGTTTGGCGCGACGGTGTCCACCGATTCCGCGTAGTTGATCGTCACGCCGGCGCGCAAGAAGACGTACTCCACCATCCGCTCGAGGATGTGCGACAGGGGCAGCCAGGCGAGACAGGTGTCGTTTTGGCCCACCGCCAGGACCTGGGTGCTCGAGACGATGTCCGACCAGATGTTGTTGTGGGTCAGCATCACCCCCTTCGGCGGCCCGGTCGTGCCCGACGTGTAGATCAGCGTCGCCAAATCGTCGGGTCCGACCGCCAGGGCCTCCTCCCTGAAACGAGGGTACCGAGCGGCGGCCGCCCACCCCTTCGCCTCGAGCTCCGCCAACGTGATCGCGCCGTCCCGCTTCGCCGAGGGGTCGAAGACGACCAGGTGCCGGAGCGCCGGGAGGCCTTCGCGCACCTCCAGCAGCTTGGCGAGTTGTAGCGCGGAGGAGCAGAGGACGGCCGACGCGCCCGAGTCGCGCAAGATGTACTCGATTTGGTTCGCGGGGAGGCTGGGGTAGATCGGAACGTCCGCGACGCGGGCGCACAGGCACGCGCAGTCGGCGAGTATCCAGTCGAGCCGCGTCTCCGACAGGATCGCCACGCGGTCGCCCGGCCGGATCCCGAGCTCCCGCAGGCCGAGCGAGATCGCCCGCACCCGGTCCTCGACCTCGCGGCGGGTGACCGACTGCCAGGCGCCCCCCGCCTTGTAGCGGAAGGCCGGTTGGCTGCCCTCGCGCGCGACGGCATCGAAGAAGAGACCCGTCAGGGTACCCGCGCTCATGGCAGGAACCTCACCACGAAGGTGACGGGGGAGCCGGGCACCGCGGCGCCCGTGGCGCGCCGCGCGCTCGCCGTGATCACCACGCTGTCCGGCGGCGGAGGCGCGAGCAGCCGCGCCTTCACCGCGGCGGTTCCGGTGCCGCTCGTGATCACCGTATCCACGGTGACGAGCGCATGCGCCGTGTCGCTCGTCACCAGGGTGACCGGGCCCGGCGCGGGATAGGTGATCGAGTAGGTGATCCGGCGACCCGCGAGTGGGACGACGCTGGGAGTGGTGTCGGCCAACTCGACCTTGAGCGAGTCGGACAGCGAATCGGGAGGGGAGGTCGCCGAGATCGTGACGGTATCGACCGTCCGACGGGTGGCGAACAGCGTGTCCGCCGCGGCCAGGACCCGGATCACCAGCGGGTTGCTACGCAGGTTGCCGGCCCGCGCTTGGAGCCGGCCGTTGCCGGGTCGCGTCCCGACGGTCAGGCCCGTGGCCGAGTCCAGCACCGTCAGGTTCGTGTCGAGCGAGGCCCAGTAGATCGGCGCCGCGACGGAGTCACCGCGGCCGTCCAGGGCGCGGGCATGCGGTCGCAGCGTGTCCAGCTCCTCCACCACCGAGTCCACCGAGACCTCGATCGCGACCACCTGGTCGAGATCCGGGCCAAGCGTGCCGCAGGCCCCAGCCGCCGAGAGCACCAAGAGGACGACGCCGGCCCGGCCGCGCGGCCGGACGCTCAGGGCGCCTCCGCCGCGGCGGGCTGGGTGGGTCCGGAGGCGCCGAGATCGCGCAGCGCCTCGCTCGCGTGCTCGATCCACTTCTGCGCGTCCGGTCCTCTCGGAGGTTGTGCGAGGAAGGCGCGCAGGTGCTGCGCCGCGCCGTCGGGGTCGCCGCGCTTGAGGAGCAGGAACGCGAGGCCGTAGTGGGCGCCGGCGAGGCGGTTGTCCAGCTCGAGCGCCCGCCGGTAGTGGCGGATCGCTTCGTCGTGGCGATGCGTCTTGGTGAGCGCGATCGCCATGTTCTGCAGAATGCGGGCGTCGTTGGGATGATCGCGCAGCGCCAGGCGGTACGATGTGAGCGCCGCCTCGTAGTCCCCCTGGCGCTCGAGGGCGAGCGCCTCGTTGAGATAGTCGAGGCGCTGTGGTGCGAGGTCGTCGGCGCCCGAGCCGCCGAAGAGGCGGCGCCAGAAACCCATGCGCCGAAAATAGCTTGCGGCCTCGTGACTTTGCAATGTAGCTTCCCACCCCATGCCCGCCTCGCCCAGAACCCCCCCTCCCAGGAGCACTCGCACCGGCCGCAAGGCCCCGCACGGCGTTCTCGAGGTCGACTGGCCGTTTTTCGGCGAGCTGTGCCGGGCGCTGGCGCTGAAGGTCTTCCGGGGATACGACCCCGACGTGGTCATCGGCATCGCCAGGGCCGGCGTCATCCCCGGAGCCGTCGTGGCGAGCATCCTGCAGCGGGACTTCGCCTCCGTGGCCATCACCCGCACGGAGAGCGGGGCGCGGCCCGTGGTGCTGGCGGGGCCGCCCCGCCTCG
Organism: Gemmatimonadota bacterium; assembly: GCA_003222235.1. GTDB lineage: Bacteria > Gemmatimonadota > Gemmatimonadetes > Gemmatimonadales > GWC2-71-9 > AG12. The sequence goes on from QHVD01000084.1 coordinate 2,324, forward strand.
TCACCGGAAAGCGCGTGTTGATCGTGGACGAGACGTGCGACACCGGGGACACGATGAAAATCGCCCTGAACGCGGTGCGCGAGCTCAAGCCCGCCGCCGTGAAGACGGCAGTGTCGTTCCGCACCGGCGCTTACGCGCCCGACTTCTCCGCGCTCGAGACCGATAACTTCATCATTCTCCCCTGGGACCGCGACGTCATCATCGACGGGGAGATCGTGATGCGGCCGGACTACGCCGAGAAGCTGAAGGAACTCGGGGGTTGATCGACCGACTCGCGGCGGCGCTCACCCGCGCGCGCGCCGACTACACCGAAATCCGCGTCGAACGTCTCTGGAGCTCGTCGGTCACCTTCCGCGGGCGGCGGCTCGAGTCCGCCACGGTGTCGGAGGACCAGGGCGGCTTCGTGCGCGTGCTCAACCGGTCTCACGGCTGGGGCATGGCGTCATTCACGTCGCTCGACCAGCTCGAGCGGATGGTCGCCCGGGCGAACGAGCTATCCCGCGCCGTGCGGCTCGAGCAAGCGGTCGAGCTGGCCCCCGTCGCGCCCCAGCGGGCCGAGGCGATACTCGACCTGGACGGCGACGTGCGGGGCGTGCCCCTCGCCGAGAAGAAGCGGCTCGTCGAGTCCTACAATGGCGCGATGCTCGGGGTGAGCGACTCGATCGTGGACACCCTGGCGACCTACCGCGACGAGGTGAACGAGTACTGGTACGTGAACTCCGAGGGCGCGACGCTACACGAGCTGCGGCCCGAGGTGGTCCTGTCGGGGACGGCGACCGCCCGCCGCGACGGCACGATCGAGAAGGGGCTCGAATCAATCGGCCTGCGGCGCGGCTGGAACGCCGTGCAAGACCGGACGGCCGACTTCCGCCGGGTGGCAGAGCGGGCGGTGCGGCTGCTCGACGCCCCCAGGGTGAAAGGCGGCACCTATCCCGTGATCCTCGACTCCGAGCTGGCGGGCGTGTTCGCGCACGAGGCCATCGGCCATCTGTCGGAGGCGGATTTCGTGTACGCGAACCCGCAGATGCGCGAGATGATGGTGCTCGGCCGGCGGTTCGGGAAGCCGGTGCTGACGGTCGGCGACGACGGGGCGGCGCCGGGGCTGCGCGGCACGCTCCCGTTCGACGACGAGGGGACGCCGACCCGCGACACCGTGCTTATAAAGGAAGGCGTCCTCGTCGGGCGGCTGCATTCGCGTGAGACCGCCGCCGCGATGGGCGAGCATCCCACGGGGAACGCCCGCGCCATCTCCTTCCGCCACGCTCCCATCGTCCGCATGACCAACACCTACATCGCGAACGGGCGGGGCCCGTTCGAAGATCTGATCAAGGACT
>QHVD01000085.1 GCA_003222235.1 Gemmatimonadota bacterium
TGGTTCGCGAGGAACCTGGTGTGATCACTCTCGCCGCCGCGCGGCGCGCGCTGCGGGAACACCGCGCGCACCCGGTGGACGCGCCGGGCGCGCGTCCCGCCGCCGTGGCGCTCGTGCTCATCGAGGGGCACGAAGGTCTCGAAGCGCTGTTCATCCACCGCGCCGAGCGCGCCGGCGATCCGTGGTCCGGCCAGGTGGCGCTCCCCGGAGGCCGTCACGAACCGAGCGATCCCGACCTCCTCGCCACGGCGATCCGCGAGACGCTCGAGGAAACAGGCGTCGATCTCTCCCACGCCGAGCACCTGGGCGCGCTCGACGACCTCCATCCGCGGACGTCCGCGCTTCCGCCCGTCCTCGTGCGGCCGTTCGTGTTCGCGCTGGTATCGCGACCCCCCCTCGTTCCGAGCGCGGAAGTGCAGCACGCTTTCTGGCTGCCCTTCGCCCGGCTGCTCGCCCCCGGAGTGCGCCGCGAAGCGACCCTCGCCGTCCGAGGCGTCGAGCGGACGTTTCCGGCGTACCTGATCGGCGAAGAGATGATTTGGGGCATGACGGAGCGGATCGTGACGCCGTTTTTGAGCCTCCTAAGCCCAACTTTGTAGCTACGCGAAATCCCCATCTTCGCTTGACAAGATCTGCAGATTAGGCTAATCTAATCTGGACGGGGCCAGATCTCGCAAGTCGTTGTCTCGACGGCTGATGGTTCGGAGCCCGGGACCGTCTTGCACACGCCTTTCCGGCAGGGATATTCGGCATGCACGCGACTCTCAGGCCCGGCGACCCGCCGCTCAGCCGGTCGGTTGAGGACTACCTAAAGGCCATTTACCACCTGTCCAGCCAGGGCGGCTTCGCTTCCACGAGCGACATTGCCGCGATGCTCGAAGTCGCGCCGCCATCCGTGAGCGGCATGGTCAAACGCCTCTCCGAGACGGGGCTCATCGAGCACGTCCCGTATCGGGGCGTCCAGCTCTCGCCGCAGGGCCGGCGCGCCGCGCTGAGGATGATCCGCCGGCACCGCATCCTCGAGTTGTACCTCACGCAGCAGCTCGACTACGACTGGGACGGCGTGCACGCGGAGGCAGAGCGGCTGGAGCATGCCGTATCCGACGAGCTCATCGAGCGGATGGCCGGCTCCCTCGGGCAGCCACGGTACGATCCTCACGGCGACCCCATCCCCACGGCGGCGGGGGAGATCGAGGAAGCCGACCTCGTGACGATCGCGGACGCGGCTGTAGGCGCGAAACTGGAGCTGCGCCAGGTGGGTACGCAGGATTCGGCGCGCCTCCGTTACTTCGCCACACAGGGGCTCACCCCGGGCGTGCTGCTGACGGTCGCCGATCGCCAGCCGTTCAACGGCCCCACTACGATCGCGTTGGTGCCATCGGGCGATCGGCGGGTGCTGGGGCGGGAGCTCGCCCGGCTCCTCCTGTGCTCGGAAGTTCCGGTGCAAGAGCATGGCCACGCGGATCGCTGACGGCGAGCTCGAGCCGCAGCCCGCTGAGGCGGGCTGGCGGCTTCCCCGGCTCGCCCCGAGCCTCGCCGAGGTCTACCGCACCGTGCCCGTGGGGGAGGGCGCGTGGTGGCGCAAGGCCCTCGCGTTCGCCGGCCCCGGCTATCTCGTCGCGGTGGGCTACATGGATCCCGGGAACTGGGCGACGGATCTCGCCGGCGGCTCGCAGTTCGGTTACGCGCTGCTCAGCGTAATTCTGATCTCGAACCTCACGGCGATCCTGCTGCAGGGACTCGCTTCCAAGCTGGGGATCGTCACCGGGCGCGATTTGGCCCAGGCGTGCCGCGATCACTTCTCGCGGCCCACGACCCTCTTCCTGTGGGTGGTGTGCGAGCTGGCGATCGCCGCGTGCGACCTGGCGGAGGTGATTGGGTCGGCGATCGGGCTGAACCTCCTGTTCGGGATTCCGCTGACCTGGGGTATCACGATCACCGCACTCGACGTGCTGCTGGTGCTGTTCCTCCAGCACCAGGGCTTCCGGCTGCTCGAGGCGTTGGTGGTGGCGTTGATCGCCACCATCGCCGGGTGCTTCCTCTTCGAGATCATCATCTCGCAGCCCGAGCTGGGCCGCGTGGTGAAGGGATTCGTCCCGGCGCCGTCGATCCTGTCCCACCCCGACCGGCTGTACATCGCGATCGGGATCCTGGGCGCGACCGTGATGCCGCACAACCTGTACCTGCACTCGTCGGTGGTGCAGACGCGGCGCTACGACCTGACCCCGGCGGGCAAGCGGGTCGCCGTGAAGTACGCGTTCCTCGACTCGACGATCGCGCTCTCGTTCGCCCTGTTCATCAACGCGGCGATCCTGATCGTCGCGGCGGCGACGTTCTACTCGAACGGGCGCACCGACGTCGCCGAGATCCAGGACGCCTACAAGCTGCTGACCCCGCTGCTCGGCGTCTCGGGGGCGAGCGCCGTGTTCGCCCTCGCCCTGCTCGCCTCGGGGCAGAACTCGACCATCACCGGCACGCTAGCCGGGCAGATCGTGATGGAGGGGTTCCTCAACATCCGCATCCGGCCCTGGCTGCGGCGGCTGATCACCCGGCTCATCGCAATTGTGCCGGCGGCACTGACGGCTATCTTTTTCGGGGAGAGCGGGACCGCGAAGCTCCTCATCTTGAGCCAGGTGATCCTGAGCCTGCAGCTGTCGTTCGCGGTGTTCCCCCTGGTTCAGTTCACCTCGGACCGGGCGAAGATGGGCGAGTTCGTGAACTCCCGGTGGCTGAAAGCGCTTGCCTACTCCGTGGCGGTCGCGATCGCCTGCTTCAACGGCTGGCTCCTCGTGCAGACGTTGGGGGGGTGGCTTGGCTGATGTACCGGCGAATCCTCGTGCCGCTGGAACATTCCCCCGCCGACGAGGCCATTCTGACCCACGTGCGCGCGCTCGCGAGCCGGCTCGGCTCGTCGGTCGTGCTGCTCCACGTGGCCGACGGCTGGGTCGCGCGGAACATCAAGGAGCTGGACCTGCGTGAGTCGGAAGAGATGCGGGAGGACCGGGCCTATCTCGAGACCGTGTGCGCGCGCTTGCAGGCGGAGGGGCTCGATGCCGACGCCGTGCTCGCCGCCGGGGAGCCGGCGAAAGAGATCGCCGCGGCCGCCGAGCGCGAGGGCTGCGACCTGATCGCGATGGCCACGCACGGACACCGGCTGCTCGGGGATGTGGTGAAGGGGAGCACAGCGACGGCCCTCAGGCATGCAACGAAGATTCCAATTCTCATGGTCAGGGCGGACAAAAAATAAGAGGCGTGGAAAGGAGGCGTTTTTCACGCCTTCTTTCTACGCCTGTTTTCCACGCCTCTTACGTGCTCCTCGCCTGCTCCAACGCCCGCAAGATGGCCGACAGCCGACGGTCTCTCGCTTCGCGTAATAGGTCGAGCTGTCCGCTGTACGCCCGCTCGACGCCGTGTGTGAGCGCGCGCTGTTGCTCGGGCTCGAGCTTGTCCCACGTGGCGAGCTCCCGCCACCAGTCCTCGAAGCTCGCGAGCAACCGCTGCAAGAACACGGTCACCCCGCCGTCGCCGGCCGCGAGGTGATAGGTGAGGTGCGGCCCGGCGGCGGCCCAACCGAGGGCCGGCCCCAGCGACACGGCGCGGTCCAGGTCGTCCACATCGACCACGCCGCTCAGCACCAGATCGATGCACTCCCGCCAGACCGCGGCCGCGATCCGCCCCACCACGTAGCCCGGCGCGGGCTTCTTCAAGAGGATGGGCATGCGGCCGAGGGCGCGCAGGTACTGCTGCGCGCGCATAACCTGGCTCGGCGCGGTGCCTGTTCCCGGCACGATCTCCACCAGAGGAATCAGCTCCGGCGGGTTGAGCGGGTGCGTCACGACGCACCGGTCCTGGCGACGGCAGCGGGCAAACAGCTGCGTCGGGGGCACGCCGCTCGAGGAGCTCGTGAGCAGCGCCTCGGACTCGAGCAGTGGCTCGACGCTCTCGAACAGCTTCTGCTTGGCGTTGAGGTCTTCGGTGATCGCCTCGATCACCCAATCGGCGTCTTTCACCGCCTGCAGCAGGCTCCGCCCCTGGTGAAGCTCGTGCAACCCGCGCTCGACGATCCCGAGGGTGGCGCGCTCGAGCGCGACGAGGGCGCGGGCGCGCCGCGGCACGTCGGCTGCGGCCCGCTCCAGCTCCCGGGCATTGCTGTCGTAGATCGTCACCGGCCAGCCGGCCGAGGCGCACAGGGCGGCCCAACCGCACCCGATGTCCCCCGCCCCGATCACCGCCACCTTGCGGGGCAGCGTCGTCACGCGG
>QHVD01000086.1 GCA_003222235.1 Gemmatimonadota bacterium
GCTTGCTCACGAAGGCCGGGGAGAAGCAGGTCTACCGCCCCGAGACGCAACAGTGGGTGGTGTCGACGTACCGCGCGGCGAAGGCCATGGATCGCACGCGCCTCGTGGAAGACAACTCCCCCTGCTGCGGCCGCGGTCACACCGAGACCGACATCAACTCCTGGCACTCCTACCTGCCGGGATGGGCGTGGGAGGAGCACGACCAACTGGTGAGCGACAGCACCCACCCGGGCTCCACCTGGAATTTCGAGGCCGGTTACCGACAGGGAGCCCAGCCGAACATCAACAGCGAGTTCGGCAACGTCTGGGGCTACGAGGGGAGCACGGGCGACGTCGACTGGAGCTGGGACTACCACCGGGCGGTGAACGCCTTCCGGCGACATCCCAGGATCGCCGGTTGGCTCTACACCGAGCTCCACGACGTGATCAACGAGTGGAACGGCTACTGGCGCTACGATCGCTCCGAGAAGGAGACGGGGTTGGGCGAGCTCGTGGAGGGGATGTCGCTGTTGGACCTGCACTCCCCGTTGTACGTCGTCGTGGGCGACGAGCTGAGCCAGAGCGTGGGGACCGGCGCGAAGGTGCGCGTGCCGCTGTATGCCTCCTTCCTGACGGGCAGGACCTTCGGCGACAGCCTCACGCTGCGGGTGCGAGCTTATGGCTGGAACACGCTCGGACAGAAGCATTCCTACTTCGAGACGACACGCCGCGTGCCCTACCGGCCCTGGACGATCGGGCCGCTCGAGCCGCTCCTCGTCGCGATGCCGGACGAGCCGGCCGTGCTGGTGCTGGCGGTGCGGCTCGAGGACGCGAAGGGCAACGTGCTGCATCGCAACTTCTGCACCTTCGTGGTCGAGGGCGAGCCACCGCGGGAGGTCGTCCTGGAAAACGGCCGGCGGGCTCGGCTGCTCTCGGTCGACCCGGCCCGCTTCGACTCGGCAACGTGGTCGCTCAAGCAGTGGAACGTGATGGACGGGCTGAAGGTCAATGGCGCGGGCTCCGGGTTCTTCGAGTACCGGTTCCCCTGGCCCCAGGAATTGCGCGCGGCCGATCCGGAGAGCGTCCTCTTCCTAGCCGAAGTCTCCGCCAAAGAGCTTTACGGGAAGGACCGGGAGAACGCCGGCCGGATGGAGGGCGACTACATGCGCGGCCGGGGCACCTACGACCCGAGCCTGAACCCGAACGCGTACCCCATGACCGATGAGCGCCGTTTCCCGAGCGCCGTGACGGTGCGCGTGAACGACGTGGTCGCCGGACGCGAGCTGTTGGACGATGACCCGGCCGATCACCGCGGCATCCTGTCCTGGCACTTCCAGAAGCGCGACCGGCGACTGCGCGAAGCCGGCTCCTACGGCACGCTGCTGCGGGTGGCGGTGCCGCGCGAGGCGCTCGACCGGGCCGCCGCACGCGGCGAACTGGTCGTCCGCCTCGAGGTCGACTCCGCGTCGCCCGGGGGGCTCGCCATCTACGGCAAGCGCTTCGGCCGGTATCCCCTCGATCCGACCGTCGTCCTGGTGTCGAAGCCTTGACTCGGGACTTCGACATGCGACTCCGATACTCCCTGCTGCTTTTCTTCGCCCTTTCGAGGCTCGCGGCGCAATCCCGGGCGCGGGGCGCGGACTGGCCCGTGTACGGCGGCGGACCCGAGAGCATCCGATACTCGTCCCTCAGAGAGATCAACCGCGAGAACGTGAAGAAGCTGCGGCTCGCATGGACCTTCGATGCCAGCGACGGAGTCGAGAGCTCCGAGCTCGAGGTCAATCCCATCGTGGTCCACGGGGTCCTGTACGCCACGACCGTCAGCCTCAACGTCATCGCGCTCAACGCCGCCACCGGCGAGCTGCTGTGGCGCTTCGACCCCTTCAATGGCCGGAACGTGCGGGGTGGTGGCGGCCGGACCCGCGGCGTGACGTATTGGAGCGACGACCGGGGGGTGGACGAGCGGATCTTCGTCGGCGTGCACCAGTTCCTCTACGCCCTGGATGCGAAGACCGGGCGCCCTGTAGACACCTTCGGCAACGGAGGGCGCATCGACATGCGGGACGGCCTCCGGCCCGGCGAGAAGCTGATGGTGGAGCTCGGGACGCCCGGAGTCGTCTACAAAGACTTACTCATCATCGGCAGTCGCACGGCCGAGAGCCTCCCGACGCCGCCGGGCGATGTGCGCGCTTATGACGTCAGAACCGGGACGCTGCGCTGGACCTTCCACACCATTCCACGGCCCGGAGAGCTCGGGTATGAGACGTGGCCGAAGGAGGCGTGGACGTACTCCGGCGCCGCGAACAACTGGGCCGGGATGTCCCTCGACATGAAGCGCGGCCTCGTCTTCGTGCCGACCGGCTCGGCGGCCGACGACTATTACGGGGCCAACCGCGTGGGCGACGACCTGTTCGCCAACTCGCTCATCGTGCTCAAGGCGGAGACAGGCGAGCGCGTCTGGCATTTCCAGTTCGTCCGGCACGACATTTGGGATCGCGACCTACCGGCGCCCCCGAATCTGGTCACGGTGCGTCACAGCGGTCGCGCGATCGACGCCGTCGCGCAGGTCACCAAATCCGGCCACGTGTTCCTGTTCGACCGCGTAACCGGGGAGCCCCTCTTCCCGATCGCATACCGGACGTACCCCAAGTCAGACGTCGAAGGCGAGGTGGCCGCCGATTCTCAGCCGCTCCCGCTCGCCCCGGAGCCATTCACGCGCCAGCGGCTCAGCGAAGACATGCTCACGGAGCGTACGCCGAACGCGCATCGCGCCGTGCTGGAGCGCTTCAGGGCGGTGCGGAGCGGCGGCCAGTTCGTCCCGGCAAGCCTTCAGGGCACCATCGTGTTCCCGGGCCTGGACGGGGGCGCGGAATGGGGCGGTGCGGCGTTCGACCCCGAGACCTCGGTCCTGTACGTCAACGCGAATGAGATGCCGTGGACGGTGAGCTTGGTGGAGCGCGCTCCCGCGGCGAGTATGCTCAGCGGCCGAGGGTTGTACACGCAGGAATGTGCGAGCTGTCACGGCGTGGACAGGAAGGGATCACCCAGCGCCCCGTCGCTGGTCGACTTGACCGACCGACTCACGCTGCCGGAGATCAGGGCGGTGCTGTCGGACGGGAGCGGAAGGATGCCGGGCTTCGCGCGGCTGGGCTCGGACGCATTGTCGGCGGTCGAGCGTTACCTGGTCAGCGGTGCGGACACGCCCTTGAGTTCCCCCTCTCCCGAAGGGAGAGGGAGACAGGGGGTGAGGACTCCGGAACGGAGCGGGGGCCAGGGGGTGAGGACCCCCATCGACCAGAAATACCGCGTCCAGTACGGGAGATTCTTGGATCCCGACGGATATCCGGCGGTGAAGCCGCCCTGGGGCACGCTCAGCGCCATCGATCTGAACACCGGCGAATACCGTTGGAAGATCCCACTTGGGGAGTATCGCGAGCTCGCGGCTCAGGGGATGGCGGGCACCGGGTGCGAGAACTACGGCGGTCCCGTGGTCACCGCGGGCGGCCTGGTATTCATCGGGGCGACGAACTACGACAATAAGTTCCGCGCGTTCGACAAGGCCACTGGCGACTTGCTCTGGGAGACGACGCTCCCGGCGGCGGGGAACGCGACGCCCGCGACCTACGAGGTCGATGGGCGGCAATTCGTGGTGATCGCCACGAGCAGCGGCAAATCGAGGGCGCGCGCCCCCGCCCCCGCGCGCTATGTCGCGTTCGCGCTCGCCGAACGGTGACGCGCTTCAGGGCGCGCGCGACCCGAGGGTGATGC
>QHVD01000277.1 GCA_003222235.1 Gemmatimonadota bacterium
TCCTGCACCGCCTCGAGCACGCGCTGGTTGTCGCCGGGATTTCCGACGACCAGGTGCCCACTCATGGCGATCACTCCGCTTGTCACGGTCCACACGTGCAGGTCGTGGACTGACGTGACCCCTGGGATCGACGCGATGCGGTCGTGGACCTCGTCGAGCGCGATGCCGGCCGGCGTCGCCTCCAGCAGGATGTCCGTGCTCTCCTTCACGAGCCGCCAGGCGCCGGCGAGAATGAGTAGCGAGATGAAGACCGAGATGAGCGGGTCGGCCGGGAGCCAGCCGGTGGCGAGAATGATGGCGCCGGCCGCCAGCGCGCCCGCGGAGCCCAGTGCATCGCTCAGGATGTGGAGGTATGCTCCGCGCTGGTTGAGCGAGTGCTCATGCCCGTGGTGCAAGACGCCTGCGCCGATCACGTTCGCCACGAGTCCGGCCGCGGCGACGCCGAGCAGCAGCCCGGCCTGAATCTGTGGCGGATTCCGCAATCGGTGGTACGCCTCGACCGCGACGCCGACGGAGATCGCGATCAGGGCCGCCCCGTTCACCAGCGCCGCCAGGATCTCGAGCCGGAGCAGGCCGAATGTGCGCTCGGCGGTGGCGGGGCGCTGCGCGAGGGAGGCGACCACGAGCGACAGGGCCAGCGCCCCAACGTCCGCAAGCATGTGACCCGCGTCCGCGAGCAGCGCCAGCGAGCCGGCGAGCCAGCCCCCGACCAACTCCACCACCATGATCGCCGCCGTGATCTCGAGCGCCACGGTCATCCGCCGCCGGCTCTCGGGCCGGAGCGGCGCGCGGTGGGTACATTGGGCTTCGAGAGGGAGCGCTGTAGACACGGTAGACATGAGACGTCAGACCTCAGACATCAGATTTTGTTCCACTCTCTGACGTGTGACGAGTGACGTCTGATGTCTGACGTCTGATGTCTGACGTCCGAACCCGAACCGCTTCCGCATGCCCGTATAGTCCTTCGGCCTCGGCCAGCGCGACGATGTGCGCCGCGTCCCGCTCGAGCCGTTCTCGCGAGTAGCAGATCACGCTCATGCGCTTCACGAAATCATACACCCCCAACGGCGAAACATATCGGGCGGCTCCACCCGTGGGCAACACGTGTGAGGGGCCCGCCAGGTAGTCGCCCACCGGCTCCGGAGTCGAGTCCCCTACGAAGATCGCGCCGGCGTGGCGGATGCGCCGTGCCACAGCCCACGGATCGCGCACCAGCAACTCGAGATGCTCGGGGGCCCGGCGGTTCGCCACCTCCACGGCAGCGTCGAGATCCGGAACGACGACGACCACCCCGCGGGCCGCCAGCGCGCGCTCGACGATCGCCCGCCGCGGCGAGCGCTCCATCTGGCGCGCGAGCTCGCCCGAGAGCCCATCGGCGAGCAGCGTGCTCGTCGTGACGCACCATGCGCAGGCGTCCTCGTCGTGCTCGGCCTGGGCGATCAGGTCCGCCGCCACCGCACGCACGTCGGCCGTGTCGTCCGCCAGCACCAGGACCTCCGTGGGGCCCGCCAGCATGTCGATCCCCACGTCACCCGCGACCTGGCGCTTCGCCTCCGTCACGAACCGGTTCCCCGGGCCGACGATCTTGTCGACCCGGGGGATCGTCGGCGTGCCGTACGCGAGGGCGGCGATCGCCTGCGCGCCGCCGACCCGGAACACACGATCCACGCCGGCCAGCCGCGCCGCGGCCAGTACCACGTCGGGCGTCCCACCGGGCGGCGTGACCATCACGATCTCCCCGACGCCGGCCACTCTCGCGGGCAGCGCAGTCATGAGGACGGTCGACGGATAGGCGGCCTTCCCGCCGGGCACGTACACGCCGACTCGCTCGAGCGGGACCACCTGCATGCCGATCTCCGTCCCGTCCGCGTCGCGCGTGGAGAAGCCCCGCTCGACCTGCCGGGCGTGGTAGTCGCGCACCCGCGCCGCGGCGATCTCGAGCGCGGCGACGAGCGGGGACGGCAGGCGCTCCAGCGCTTCCTGGCACCCGGCGACCGGCACCTCCCACTCCCGGGGAGCGAGATCGATGTCGTCGAGTCGCCGCGTCTGGTCGCGGACGCCCGCGTCACCCCGGGCGCGCACGTCGTCGAGAATGGCGCGGACGCTAGCAACGGTCTCCGGATCGGCGCCGCCGAATCTACCGAATTGGGGAAGGTGCGGCGCCAGCGCCGTGTACGGCGGCGCTTGAAGTCGAGTGACCACTGGGTATGTTCCCGCCTCTATGCCCGCGTCGCCCTCGGAGTCGCTCGGCCTGCGCCTGCTGGCGGTGGTGCTGCTCGTGCTCGCCAATGCCTTCTTCGTAGCGGCCGAGTTCGCCCTCGTGGCCGCGCGACGCACGCGCATCGAGGCTCTGGTCCGCCGGGGCGACCGGAAGGCTAAGACCGTGCAGAGCGCGCTGCAAGATCTTTACCGCCAGCTGTCCGCCGCGCAGCTCGGCATCACCGTCGCCTCGATCTTGCTCGGCTATGTGGCGCAAGACACGGTGGCGCACCTGTTTCGCGGCTGGTTCGCAGCGCTGCCGCAGTGGCTCGACTTCCTCACCCGGGGAGGCGTGGCCTCGGTCCTCGCGGTGGCCGTGATCTCCTTCCTGCACGTGGTGTTCGGCGAGCAAGCCCCGAAAGCCTGGGCCATCACCTACCCGGAGCGGACCAGCCGCTGGATCGCGGCGCCGCTCATTGTCTTCTCCTGGATCACCCGACCGTTCACCGATCTGCTCAACTGGAGCGCCAACCGGGTGGTGGGCGTCCTCGGGATCAAGGGCACCAGCGTCGAGGTCGACCGCGTCCATTCGCCGGAAGAGATTCGGATGCTGGTGGCGCAGAGCCGCAAGACCGGCCGCCTCGACGCGGACGACGCGCGCCTCCTCGAGGGCGTGTTCGAGTTCAGCGAGAAGACGGCACGCGAGGTGATGACGCCACGCACCGAGATGGTGGCGCTCCCCGTGGACCTCACGCTCGAAGAGGCGGCCGATCAGGTCGCCGTCGCCGGCCGCTCGCGCTATCCCGTGTACGCCGAGTCGCTCGACGACATCGTCGGACTCGTGCACTCGAAGGACATCCTCGCGGGACTGCGGTCGGCGAAGGGCGGAACCCTGCGCACCGTCCTGCGCCCCGCCGTGTTCGTGCCCGGGACCCGGGAGGTCGAAGACGTGCTGGCCGACATGAAGCGCCAGAAGATCCACCTCGCCATCGTGCTCGACGAGTTCGGCGGCACCGCCGGGCTCGTGACCATGGAGGACCTGCTCGAGGAGATCGTGGGCCAGATCTACGACGAGTACGATCGGCCCACGGCCGAGCTGCGCGCCGCGCCGGGCGGCACGGCCCCCGTGCTCCCGGGCGCGACGCCCGTGCGCGAGGTGAACGAGGCCTACGGACTCGAGCTCGACGAGAAAGACTACACCACCATCGGCGGCTATCTCTTCGGGGCGCTCGGCCGACTGCCCAAGGTGGGGGATCGGGTCGCCGTGAAGGGGGCGGTCTTCGAGATCGTCGAGATGGAGGGACGGCGGGTCGGGACCCTCCGCCTGCTGCAACGCGCCGCGCCGGAGGAGACCGCGAAGTGAAGCCGCGCTCGTCCATCGCGCCGATCCCCCCCGGCGCGCTGGACCTCGCCGGCGACGCGGTGCGCCGCCGGCGCCAGCTCCAGAGCCGCATGCTGGAGCGGCTCGAGGCCGCGGCGTACCAGGAGATCATCCCGCCCACCTTCGAGTACGCCGAGGTGTTCGTACGCGCAGGGGGGGAGGGGAACGAGGCAGGAGGCACCCCCTCCGATCTCTCGGACCGGCTGATCCGGTTCCTCGATCTCGACGGCAAGCTCTTGGCCCTGCGCTACGACTTCACGGCGAGCGTCGCACGCCTCGCCGCGACGAAGCTCGCCGACCATCCCACCCCGCTGCGGCTGTGCTATGCCGGGAAGGTGTTCCGCCAAGACCCCGGGCGCGAAGGCCGGCGCCCGCGGGAGATCCTGCAGGTGGGCGGCGAGCTCCTCGGCGCAGACGGAGTAGGCGCGGACGTCGAGATCCTCCGGCTCGCCCTGGGACTGGCGCGCTGCGCCGACGTGACCGAATTCCAGGTGAACGTCGGCCACGTCGGGGCGCTGGCCCAGGCGCTTGCCACGCTCGCACCCCAAGACCGCGCGGTCGTGCGCCGCCTCATCGACCGCAAGGACGCCGCGGGGCTCGCCGCGGCCGCGCCCGGCGTGCTCGCGGAGCTGCCGTTCATCATCGGCCGGCGCGAGGCGCTCGACCGGGCGGCCCAGCTCGTTGGGGACGTCGCGCACCCGAACGAGGGCGTCACCCGCCTCCACGCCGTCGATGCCGCGCTGACCGACGACGAGCGGCGGCACGTCGTGTACGATTTCGGCGAGGTGCGGGGGCTCGATTACTACACGGGGATCCATTTCGAGATCTTCGTCACGGGAGCACGGACCGCCGTCGGCGCGGGCGGCCGCTACGACGACCTGATGGGACGCTTCGGACGCCCCCTCCCTGCCGTCGGACTCGCCCTCGACCTCGACGCGCTCGCCGAAGCCGCGCCGTGAGCCCCCCGGCCCCCCCGACCCCCTCGCTACCCCTGAAGATGGCGCTCCCGAAGGGGCGGCTGCTCGAGCCTGCCCTCGCCCTGTTCCGGACGATCGGCATCGCGGCCTCCGAGCCGGCCACCACGCGCAAACTGCTCGTCCCTTCGTCCGACGGGACGTTGTCGTTCTTGTTCGTGAAGCCGGGCGACGTCCCGGTGTACGTCGAATCGGGCGCGGCGGACCTCGGCATTACGGGCACGGACGTCCTGCGCGAGACCGATGCGGATGTGCTCGAGCCGCTCGCGCTCGGCTTCGGCGCCTGCCGCCTGGTCGTGGCCACCCCGAAGAACGTCGCCTACCCGTCCCTGCCGGGGGGTGTGACCCCGCGCGTCGCGACGAAGTACCCGCGTCTGACGCGCTCGTTCTTCGCGGAAACGGGTCTCGGCGTCGAGGTCATCACGGTCAGCGGCAGCGTTGAGGTGGCGCCGCTCCTCGGCCTGTCGCACTGGATCGTGGATCTGGTGGATACGGGCCGCACGCTGCGGGAGAACGGGCTGGTGGAGCGGGCTCAGATCCTGGACGTAGGGGCGGTGCTGGTCGTGAATCGGGCGAGCCAGAAGCTCAAGTTAGACCTGCACCAGAGGCTGCTCGCCAGATTACAGGAAGCCAGCCGGCAGCAGAGTTCCAAGCCGCAAGCCGCAAGCGGTTCCTAGTCGTGAGTGCCAGGGTCCAGGAGGACTTCCTGACCGACTGCTTCTCAACCTAACAACCGCTTGCGGCTTGCGGCTTGCGGCTCCACTGACGACTAATGTTCGGCAACCTGCCTCCTGGCTAGTTCGACCGCCAGTTCCAAGGCCGCCCGCATCGATCCCGGATCGGCGATCCCCTTCCCGGCGATGTCCAGAGCCGGACCGTGATCGGGGGCGGTTCGGGGAAACGGGAGTCCCAGCGTCACGTTCACGCCCTTGCCAAACCCGGCCACCTTCACCGCGGTCATGCCGACGTCGTGGTACGGCGCCAGCACCGCGTCGAACTCGCCTTTCAGCGCCCGCACGAACACGGTGTCGGCGGGCAGCGGCCCGACGGCACCGAGGGCTTGGGCTGCCGGCCGGAGCACCCGGTCGTCCTCGTCCCCGAACAGGCCGGAGTCGCCGGCATGGGGGTTGAGCGCGCATACCGCGAGCCGCGGATGCTCGATCCCCCACCACTCTTGGAGCGCCCGGCCGGCGATCCGCCCGGTGCTGATCACCCGCTCGGTCGTCACCTGCCCCGGCACGTCCCGCAGCGGGATGTGCGTGGTGACCAACACCACCCGGAGGTTGCCGGTCGCGAGCATCATCGCGACGTCCGCGCCTGCGAGGTGGGCGAGGAACTCCGTGAGGCCCGGATAGCGGTAGCCGGCGAGATGCAGCGCGTGCTTGTGAACCGGGCCGGTGGCGATCGCGTCGACCGTTCCGGCGCGCACGAGGTCGACGGCCTGTTCGACCGCCCGCCCCGCCAGCCGGCCGGCGTCGCTCTCCTCGTTTCCCCCCTCCCGTTCCCCGCTCCCCGAGCCCCACGCCCCGACGCCGACCCGGTGATCCGCCGGGATCTTCGCGATCTGATCGTCCGGCCCGATCAGCGTGATGTCCGCGTCGAGGCGTTCCTGCGCGAGCGCGCGCTGCACGACCTCCGGCCCGATCCCGCGCGGATCCCCGAGGGTCACCGCCATGCGGGGCCGCCGGCGCCGGGCGCTAGAGCCGGATGTCGACGTAGGTCGTGCGGCGCAGCAGATCGAGGTAGTGGCGTACCGCGAGCTGCTGGCTCAGCGACTCGCGGATGCGGTCCTTCACATCCTCGAACGTCAGCTCGCCCTCGGGGAGGCGCTTCGTCACCTCGAGCACCACGAACTTGGGCCGGCGCGTGTTTCCGCCCACCTCGAACACCGGCTTGAGCCCGAGGACCGTGTCGTTCCCGATCGCGACCTGGTAGTCGGGCGGCAGCTGCGAGAGCGGCAGGCCGTCCGCGAGTTTCTCCTCGCTCTCGTCGCCGTAGCGCCGCGCCAGCGAGTCGAACGACGCGCCCGCCGCCAGCGCATCGTGCACCAGGGCCGCTCGCCTGCGGGCCGAGTCGATCTGGGCTGGGGAGATCTCGGGCGCGATCAGCACGTGCCGCGCCAGCACCTCGGCCGGCTGCACGCGCTCCACCCGGATGATGTGGTAGCCGAACGGTGACTCCACGGGGGGCGAGATTTCCCCGGGCCGGAGTCGGAAGGCCACGTCTTCGAACTCCTTCACCATCTGGCCGCGGCGAAACCAGCCGAGGTCGCCGCCCTGCTCCCGCGAGGCGGTGTCCGCTGAGAACTTCTTCGCCACGTCCGCGAAGTTCGCGCCGTGTCGTAGCGCCACGACCAGCGACTCGGCGAGCTGGCGCGCCCGGGCCTTCCCGACCGAGTCGGGCTGCGACACGATCACGATCTGTCGGAACGAAATAGAGGCGGGACGCTTTGGCTGTTGCGCGCTGTTCTGTTGCCAGAACTCCCGCATCTGGACTTCGGTAGGCGGGATCGGCCGGAGCTTCCCCTTCTGGCGCAGCAGCTCGATGAGTCGCTGCTGCAGGATCGACCGGCGCTGGTTGTCCGCGAGCCAGCGGCGCCACTCCTCCTCGGATTGGAAGCCCGCCGCCCGCAACTGTGCTTGGAACTCGGTGACTGCGGTGAACTGCTTGCGGACGTTCTGCACGGTCTGCTCGACCTGGTCCTGGACCTCTTGGTCGCTCACCTTGATCGTCGTGTCGCGCTCGGCCTGCTGGACCAGCAACTCCTCCTCCACCATCTGGGTCAGAATCTGGCGGCGCGCCGCTTCCCGTCCGGCAGAGTCGCTCGGCACTTTGAGCCCCTGGGCCTGGGCCAGCACCAGCTGCTCCTCCACCTGCGAGGCGAGGATCGGCTTCGACCCGACGATCGCCAAAATCCGATCCACGGGGCGCGCGGCCGTGCGATCCCCCTGAGCCGCCGCGTTCACCGGAGCCCCGGCGGCAATCACGCAGAGCACGGCGACCCCCAGCGAGACCCCGCGCATGCTACCGCCGCGGCTTCCCGGCCACGCTGTCCCCCGGCCCGGGCACGGGCGCCGGGCCGGGCGCCAGCCTCAAGCCCTTCCCCGGCTCGACGCGCCCCGAATCGGCTCGGATGCGAATCGCCTGCGCCCGCGTCAGTGCCCGAGCGACGCCCGCCTCGTTGATGGACCAGTCAGCTCCCCGCAGCGTGGTGGCGAGGAACGGCGGCACGGGGAAGAACCGCGCGCTTCTGTTAAGGAAGACGTGGTCGAGATAGGCGTTCACGTGGGACATGGCGAGCTGCATCCGCGCCTTCTCGGTGGCCGCCGAATCCTTGAAGAGCTGGGCCGACAGACCGAGGAAATTCCGCAGGATCGTGAGCCCCGAGTCGTGGTCCACCTTGATCTGCCGCCAGTCCTCGGATGTGAGCTGCACGCCTGCGGAATCGGCCTGCTGGAGCTGGAGCTCGCGCTGCGTGAGGATGCGGACGAACCGTTTCAGCTGGTCGTCGCCGGCCGAGGCCAGGCCCCGTGCCTGCTTCGGGTCGATGGCGAGGATCCAGCGGGCGAGGTCGTGCACCCGGAACGCGCCCGCCCCTCCCTGATACGTGGCGAGCGTTCGGCGGTCGGTACCCGCCGCGCCGAGGTGCTCCATCGTCCAGCGGACGAGCGCTGGTGCCCCCGCCTCGACCTCGAGGCGCCGCAGTCTCGACAGGCTATCGAGGTGGAGGGAGTCGAGCTGCGTCACCAGGTCGTTCTCGATGTCGACGCGGAACGAGTCGCGCACCTCCGCCAGCGGCGGGCGGCGGATGATGTGATACCCGAACGGGGAGCGCACCACTGCGCTGAGCCCGCCCGGCGCGAGCTGCCAGGCGGCCGTGTCGAACGCCGGCACGAACCGGCCGCGGCGCACGGCCGCGAGATATCCTCCCTGTGACTTCGTGCCGGGATCCTCCGAGTACCGCTGCGCGAGCCGGGCGAAGCCCACCCCGGGTTGGGCGGCGGCCTGGCGCAGGATTCCCGTCGCCTGCCGCTTCTTCTGCTGCTCGACATTGGGGGCCGCGTTCGCAGGGATGCTGATCAGGATGTGCTGGAACAGCCGCACGGTCCCCGCCTGATAGGCCGAGTCCGTCTGGGCCGGCGTCAGGGGTGGGCGCGCGGCGCGCAGCCGGTCCTGGAAGTGTTGCCACTTCAGCTGAGCGGCGCTCGGCCAGCCGGCCGCGAGCACCAGCGCCGAATCGTCCAGGTTGCGGCCGCGGGCAAGCTCTCCCGCGAACACCGCGTAGTCGAGATACACGGTGGTGAGACCGGTGAGCGCCTCAGGCCCGAGCGGGACTTCGCTGGCACGCCCCGCGAGGTCGGCGAGCCGCTCCACCGTGAGCGTTTGTCCCGCCGCGTGCCCCGCCGCATTCGGATGCGCCGAGAACGCGTCACGCACCACCTTGCAGCTCGCGAGCGTGAGCACGACGAGAGCCGAACCCAGCCGACGCATCCGTCTCCTCATTCGTCAGTAGTCTGCAGAACCGCGGTGAGGGCCCGCACCAGCCCGGGGCCGATGGCCTCGCCGCCGAGCCGGCGGAGGCTGAGGGAGAGCGGCACAGCCCGCCGCACCTCGGCTTCGAACTGCACCGCGTCCAGCGCCGCCGTGAGCCCGGCGAGGCGAGGTCGCGCGTCCGGCCGAAACGTGAGCCGCGCCTCGTCGCCCCGGACCAGCACCGTCTCCAACCCTACCCGGGCGCCGAGCGCGCGGAGCTCGGACACGAGGAGCAGCCGCTGCGCGTCTTCCGGCAGCGGACCGAACCGGTCGCGCAACTCCTCGCGCACCGTTTGAATCTCGCACGGCTGCTCAGCACGCGCCAGCCGCCGATACAGATCGAGCTTCGTCGCCTCGTCGGACACGTACGCGTCGGGCAGATGCGCGGCCCGATCAAAAATCACCTCGGGCGGAACGCCCTTTCCCGTTTCCCCCTTTCCTTTCAACGCCTCAACCGTCTCCTCCAGCCAGCGGAGATAGGTGTCGAATCCGACCGCCTGCGCATGCCCCGACTGCTCCCCCCCGAGCAGGTTCCCTGCGCCCCGCAGCTCGAGGTCGCGCAGCGCGATCCGGTAGCCCGATCCGAGATCGGTGTGGTGCTCGAGCACGCGCAGCCGCTCCTCGGCTTCGGGATCGAGGTGGTCGGGGACGAGCAGGTAGCAGGCCGCGCGCCGGTGGCTTCTGCCCACGCGCCCGCGCAGCTGATACAGCTGCGCCAGGCCGAACTGGTCCGCCCGGTTCACGATCATCGTGTTCGCGTTGGGCACGTCGAGCCCCGACTCGACGATCATCGTGGAGACGAGGATGTCCAGCTCCCCGCCGACGAAGCGCCCCATCACCTCGTCCAGCTCCCCTGCCCGCAGCTGCCCGTGCGCCACCGCGATGCGCGCGCGGGACGGCGCCAGCGCCCGCACCCGCTCCGCGATCGTGGCGATGGTCTCGATCCGGTTGTGCACGAAGTACACCTGCCCCGCCCGGTCGAGCTCGCGGGCCAGCGCCTCCTCGATCAGCGCGTCATCCCACGGCTCGATGAACGTCAGCACCGGCGAGCGATCCTTCGGCGGCGTCTCGAGCAGCGTCAGATCCCGCAGCCCCGCGAGTGACAGATGCAGGGTACGCGGGATCGGCGTCGCGGTAAGCGTCAGCACGTCCACCGCATGCTTCAGCGCCTTGAGCCGCTCCTTGTGCCGGACCCCGAACCGATGCTCCTCGTCCACGATGAGCAGCCCGAGATCACGGAACTGCACGTCCTTCGAAAGCAGCCGGTGCGTCCCGATGACGATGTCCAGCTCCCCCCGCTCGAGGCGCTCCGCCGCCAGCTTCGCCTCCTTCGGCTTCCGGAAGCGTGACAGCACCTCAATGCGTGCCGGGTAATCCGCCAACCGCTCGCGGAAGGTGCGCCCGTGCTGCTCGGCGAGAATCGTGGTCGGCACGAGCACCGCCACCTGCTTCCCGGCCTCGACCGCCTTGAACGCGGCCCGGACGGCGACTTCGGTCTTGCCGTACCCGACGTCGCCGACCAGCAAGCGGTCCATGGGGCGGGGCCGCTCCATGTCCCGCTTCACTTCTTCCGAGGCGCGACGCTGGTCGGGCGTATCCTCGTAGAGGAACGCCGACTCGAGCTCGCGCTGCCACGGCGTGTCGGGCGGGAAGGCGAAGCCCGGCGCGACCTGGCGACGCGCGTAGAGGTCGAGCAGCTCCAGCGCCATCTGCCGGATCGCGGCCCGCGTCCGCTCTCGCTGGCGTTGCCACGCCGTCGATCCCAAGCGATGCAGCCTGGGCGGTGGGGCGTCACCGTCGCCGGCCGCGCGGTACGGCTCCAGCTGGTCCAGCCGGTATATGGGGACGTTCAGCCGGTCGCCCGCCTCGTACTCGACGACCGCGACCTCCAGGGTGCCGTCGCCAACAGGGATCGTCTGCATGCCCCGGTAGATCCCGATGCCGTGCTCGAGGTGGACGACGTAGTCCCCGGGCTGGAGCGCGCGCGCCGCGGCCGAGGGCGATGCCGCGCGGTAGCGTCTTGGCCTCCGCAGGCGACGCGCCCGGCGAAAGATCTCGTGATCCGTCAGCACCCGTAGCGACGGCAGCACGAACCCGCCGTCGAGGGCCCCCACGACGAGCGTGACCGCCTCGGCGCCGAGCAACTCCTCGAGGCGCTCCAGCTGACCTTCGTTGTCGCAGAGGATCACGGTCGGCAGATCGGCCGCCACGAGGCGGCGCAGCCGCTTCAGGTCGCGGTCGATCGCGTCGGGGGGCGCCACCGGGAAACGCGCCGCGGCGTCCGGGGCGTTCAGCGCCACTCGCGCGAACGTCTCCAGCCGCTCCCGCCAGCAGCGTGGCTCAAGGAAGATCTCGTCCCGCGCGGGCGGCTCCTCGCCCAGGCGCCGCGCAACCTCGAGATGGTGGGCTGCCTCCGACCAGGCACGGTCCACTTCCTGCTCGAGCGTGGACTCCCGTTCCAGGACGAGCAGCGCATCGCTCGGCAGCAGGTCCAGTAAGGAGTGACGTCGTTCAGTGCCCTGTGGAGGCGCAGCATGCTGCGACCCCACACCGCCAGCCCCCCCGCCCTCGGTTCTCACCGGCAAGACCGTCACCCCTTCGATCGCTTCCCCCGACCGCTGCGTATCGAGATCGAACGCGCGAAGCGAGACGATTTCGTCGCCCCACCACTCGATCCGGGCCGGCGCCGCCATCCCGAAGCCGTACACGTCGAGGATCCCGCCGCGCACGCTGAACTGCGCCACCTCGGTCACCGTCGGGACCCGTGCGTAACCCATGTCCTGGAGCTGCCGCACCACATCCGTGAGCGACACGTTTCGCGTTTCCCGTTTCCCGCCTCCCGCCGCCAGGACCAGCCGCATCGACTCGAGCGCCCCGGGCACGCCGGTTCGCTCCGCCGCCGCACGCGCAGTCGTCACCAGCACGCGGATCTTCCCTGACAGCAACGCCTCCAGCGTCTCGATTCGCTCGCCCGCGATCTCGAAGTGCGGCTCCTCGGCGCCCAGGGCCTCCCGCTGCGGATAGAGCGCTGCGGCGTCTCCGACCAGCATGTGGGCGTCGGCGAGCCAGCGCTCCGCGTCGCTCGGGGTCGGCGCGAGCACCACGAACACCCGCTGCGCGAGGCGCCGGGCCAGGGCCGCCACCAGCACGACCGCACTCGAGCCCGGCAGCCCCGCCACTGCGGCACGAGCGCCGGCCGGCGGCAACCGCTGCGCCAGCGCCCGGGTCTCGGGCAGCTCGTCGAAGCGGTCGATGAGGAATTCGAGCGACATCAGTGGGTGAGCGTCGCGACGCCGAGCTCGACAGCGGCGACGAGCAACGCGAGGGCGAGCAGCAGACCGCTGGCATCGGCGCGGCGTGTCCCGGCGAAGCGCTCCGCGGCGAAGCGCGCCTCCTCGAACACCGCGGCGCCGAGGGAGCGCCGCACGTTGTCCGCCGAGGCCGGGGTCAGGTCAGACTCGCGCGGGTCGGGCCCGTACACCGTCGCGCCGACCGTGTCCGTACCGCGGACGTGAAACTGGACTCCCGGGACGCCTTCCGCTTCGACCACCAACGCCTCGCCGCGGGCGAGGCGGTTGACGAGTGCGTCCAGGAATGGCACAAACGCCGGGCTTGCAGGAAGCGCCGTCCACGCCGTGTCCAGCCGGCTGCCGACGAGCAGGACGTCGCCCTCCCGCACCAGCCACGGCTCCTCATTCACGGTTGCGAGGGTGGTGGTGTCGTTCCCCGTTCCCCTTCCCCCTCCCCCGTTCGCCGGCGCAATCCGATAGCGCCGGGCGACCGCAATCCCGGCGATGCCACCCAGGATCGACGAAGCGATCGGTCCCGGCGTCCCCGGCTCCCCGAACCGCCAGTGCACCCCGCGCGCCGCCAGCGCCCGATTCGCCTGGCCGACGAGCGCCGGATCGGCGGGCGGCAACACCACGCTCCTCCCCGGTGCGGCCTGCGTGCGCTCGCCGATTACCACCTCGCTGCCGCTGCCGACGCGCTTGCCCTGCTCGAGCACCGCCAGGGCCGCTGCCACAAAAGGCCCGGTGCCCGGCTCCGCGCGGACCGCGCCCGGCGGCGCTACCCGCCATGCGAACGCGCGGCGGTCGTCGAAGCGCAGTTCGTCGGGGTCGAGCGCCACCTCTCCGACCAACCACCCGGGCGCCACCGCCGGGAGCGGGACCGTGACGCCCGACCCGGGTGCAGCGAGCGCCCGCCCCACGTCGCGGTCGCGCAGCCGCACCGTCACGGGAGCTGGGCCCGTGCCCGGCGTGCCGGCCACGGCGATCGCCACGGCACCGTCCGTCACTCGTGCCGCCGCGACTCCGCGGTTCGGCGTCGCTTGCCCTGGAGGAGCGAGGGCGAGAACCCGGACCCCGCGCGGCACACTCGCCTCCCCCCCCCCAACGCTCAGCGCAGTCCGCTGCAGATCGCTGATCACGTGGACCTCGCGCCCGGGCAGCGGCTCCGCATCCACGAGTCGCGCCGCCTGCGCGACCGCCGCGGTCACGTCCAGGCGACGCGGCGCGACGGTCGCGCTGTCGATCGTGGCGAGGAGCGCGTCGCGCGATCCCGCGCGCGCCACCCCGTCGGCGAGCATGAGCCAAAGCCGGTCCGCCGACCCAGCATGGGCGACCGAGGCGCGCGCCACCGCTTTCAGCCGGTCGAGCAGCGGGCGCCCGTCCACCACGACCCCCGAGGAAAGCGAGTTGTCCAGAATCACGACGAGGGCCGTGGGCTGGTGGGCCGCGCCCCCCCCGCTCCCGCGCGACGGGACGAGCGGCCTCGCCGCGGCGAGCACGACGAGGGCGATCAACGCGGTGCGCAGGACGAGGAGCAGCAGGTGCCGCAGCTTCAAGCGGCGGGCGCTCTGCCGCTCGGCCTCGCTGAGGTAGCGCAGCGGTGGGAAGTCCGCCTCGGGCGGCGCGCGGCGCTCCAGCAGGTGCAGCAGGGCCGGGATCGCCGCGGCGGCGAGCCCCACCAGCGCCAGCGGATGCAGGAAGGTCACGCCAGCAGCCGCAACGCCGTACCGAAGGGCATGTCGGTCAGCACGTGGTGGTAGGCGATCCCGTGCCGCCGGCAGGCGCTCCGCCAGGCCGCGACTTCCCGCCGGACGGTCTGGGCATAGACGTGGGCCAGCTCCCGTGGCCGCACCACGACACTCGCCGTCGACTCGGGGTCACGGAACCGCACTTCCGGCGGTCCTGCCAGCTCCGCCTCGGCAGGATCCATCAGGTGGACCACGACCACCTGGTG
This sequence comes from Gemmatimonadota bacterium, assembly GCA_003222235.1. Lineage (GTDB taxonomy): Bacteria > Gemmatimonadota > Gemmatimonadetes > Gemmatimonadales > GWC2-71-9 > AG12. The sequence continues at coordinate 14,332 of QHVD01000277.1, forward strand.
GCCGCGGTGCCGCAGATAGCGCAACGCAGTGAGCGCGAGCTCGCGATCGAAGAGCAGGTCGGAGACGAGCACCACCAGTCCACGGCGCGCGAGCAAAGTGAGGTGCACCAGGGCGGCCTGCGCCGCCGTGCCGCGGCCGTCCGGTGTGTCGAGCAGGCCACGCACCAGGCGCGCCCATTGCCCCGCCTTGACGCGCGCCGGAATCACCTGCCGCACGACTTCGTCGAAGGTGATGAGCCCGGTGGCGTCACGCTGGCGCAGCAGGATGAGCGCCAGAGCTGCGGACAGGCGGTCCCCGTAGGCGCGCTTCGTGAGCCGCGCCGGCGCGCCACGCCAAGCCATCGAACGGCTGGCATCGAGCAGGATCATGGCTCGAAGGTTCGTCTCTTCCTCGAACTGCTTGACGAACAGCCGGTCCGAGCGAGCGAGCATCTTCCAATCGAGGTAGCGCGGCTCGTCGCCCGGCTGGTAAGCGCGGTGCTCCGTGAACTCCACCGAAAAGCCGCGGAACGGCGAGCGGTGGATCCCGGCCAGAAAGCCCTCCACCACCCCCTGCGCCACGATCTCGATCCCACCGAGCCGGGCCACCTCCGCAGGGTCGAGCAGATCGATGCGCTGCGCGTCAGTCATGCGTGGCGGAAGGTAATGGGAGGCCGATTGTCCAGGCCAGAGGACACCGGGACGCTCCTAACCGCTGACCGCTACACGGATAACTCACTCCTCGGTAGCCAGTTGCAGCCGTCGCCGACGACTGGCACGTTGGCTGCTTTAGGCTCCGTCGGGAGGCACCATGTTTGCAACATACGGGTTACTTAGCCTGCTGACGATCTCCGGCCGGGACCGCCCGCTCCAGCCGGCTCGCTCCGTCGATTATCGCCCCCGCGTCGAAGTCTGGACCAGCCGGGGCGACGACCCTTATACCAGCCGTCAACCCGTCCGGGTCTACTTCCGCGCCGAGCAGGACGCGTTCGTCACGATCTTCCGCGTCGATACCGACGGGCGGGTGCAGGTCTTGTTCCCGCGCGAGCCCTGGGAGGACAACTTCGCTCACGGTGACCGGGACTACGAGGTCCGGGGAGCCGACTCGCGCGAGGCCTTTTACGTCGATGACTACCCAGGCGTGGGCTATGTTTTCGCGGTCGCGGCGGCCGACCCGTTCGCCTACGACGCGATCGAAAGGGGCGACCACTGGGACTACCGCGGAATCGCCGACGGCCGCATCCGCGGCGACCCCTACGTCGCGCTCACCGGCCTCGCCGAGCGTATCGTGCCCGAGGGCTACACGGAGTGGGACTACGATATCGTGCCCTACTATGTGCGGCAGCATTACGACTACCCGCGGTTCCTGTGCTACGACTGCCACACGTACGTCAGCTACCCGTATTGGAGCCCGTACGATTACAGCTGCATTCGCTTCCGGATCGTGGTTTTCGACGATCCTTATTACTACCCGTATCGCTACTACGGCGGCACGCGGGTGGTGTTCACGCGGCCCCTGCGGCCGGAGCCGCGCTTCATCTTCAAAGACCGCCAGCGCTCGGACGTCTTCGTGACGCGCGTGCGGCAGCGCCCGGTGAACGACGACCGTCGCCGCGAGCCCGGGGTCCGGAGCCAGGACCTGGGGGGGGCTGGCGTCGTCCCGCCGCCTATCATTCGGCAGCGTCCGCGGCCCGAGAACCCACAGCGGCCCGACGACGCGGACCGCGGCGGCCGTCGCCGCCCAGATCAGACGGATCACCCGGATCGGCGCGATCGCCCCGACCGGCCGGACCGACCCGGGCAGGCTATGCCGTCCGACGCGCGCCCGGACCATCCCCGGCCCGCGCCACCGGCGACCGTTGCACCAGAGCGCCCACGCGCAGAGCCCCGCCGCGAGCCGGAGGCCCGCCCCCGGGTGGAGCCCGAAGCCCCGCCCTCCCCGCGCGTCCAGCCTCCCGCGCACGCCCCGTCCCCACCGCCCCGGAGTGAGCCGCGCGTCGAGCCGAAGCGCGAGCCGCCGCGCGAGAAGCCCAAGAGCGAGCCCGAGCTGAAACGGCGCAAACCGTAAGGGATCGGGAACGTGCGCGCCCGGCCGTGGTTCCCTCCCGGCCGGGCGCGTTAGCTTTCGGTCCTCTCGATCCTCGTCACGGGAGCTCCTCCGTGCGTTACACGATCCCGCTGTGCCTGCTCCTTGCCCCCTGCGCGCTCACGGGGCAGACCCGGGCGTCGGTGCGGCGCGCCGTCGGGTCGATCACACCCGAAGACCTGCGGCGCCACATTGGGGTTCTCGCCGATGACTCGATGCGCGGCCGGGCCACGCCGTCGCCCGAGCTCGAGAAGGTCGCGGCCTACATCGCGGGCGAGTTCAAGAGGGTCGGTCTCAAGCCCGGCGGCGAACGGGGCACCTATCTCCAGCGCTACTCGATCGAGCGGGTCCAGCTCGTGGCCGAGAGCTCCGTCGTGTCCTTGAGCGGCGCCGTCACGGCGACCTGGAGGCTCGGCACCGACCTGCAGCTGTTCGGCGGCAGCCCGCCGTCGGGAGCGACCACGGGTGCCGCCCTCCTGGTCACGGGGACGCCCACGGCCGACGGACCGCTCGACTCGGCAGCGATCGCGGGGAAGGTGGTGTTCGTACCGTTCGACGGTGCGCCGGCGCCGGTCGTCCGGCTCGTGCGCCGGCTCCACCCGGCCGCGGTCATCGGCATCGGCCGGTGGCCCGATTCGATCTGGACGATGCTCGCGGCCCGTCAGACGAGAATCATCAGCCGTAACCCGGGCCAGGGCGCGCCGGGCCCCCCGGCCTTCATCACGCGAGACATGACGGCACAGCCGCTCCTGGCGCAGGCCGGCCTCGATCTCGATTCGTCCCGCGCGGCGATGACCCGACCCGTCGCCCTACAGCCCCTCTCGGGTGTGAGCGTCCGCCTCGCGATGCACGAGCGGGTGCTCGAGCGAGCGTCGGCGCCCAACGTGATCGGGATCCTCGAGGGCAGCGATCCGAAGCTCAAGAACGAGTACGTCTTCTTCACCGCCCACATGGATCACATCGGCACACCGGGCGCAGGCGAGGGATGCGCGGCCCGCGGCGGCGACTCCGTCTGCAACGGCGCGGACGACGACGCCTCGGGCTCGGCGGCCGTGATCGAGGCGGCGAACGCGTTCTCGCTCCTCACGCCGCATCCGCGCCGCTCCCTCGTTTTCATGACCGTGAGCGGCGAGGAGCGGGGGCTCTGGGGCTCGAGCCACTTCGTGGAGCATCCCACGGTGCCGCTGCAGGACATCGTGGCGGACCTGAACACCGACATGGTGGGACGCAACTGGAAGGACACGATCGCGGTGATCGGGAAGGAGCATTCGGATCTGGGGGCGACGCTGAACCGCGTGGCCGCGTCCCATCCCGAGCTCCACATGACGCCCATCGACGACATCTGGCCGCAAGAGGGGTTTTACTTCCGCTCCGACCACTACAACTTCGCCCGCAAGGGGATCCCGATTCTCTTCTTCTTCAACGGGACGCATCCCGACTATCACGAGGTGTCCGACGAGCTCGCGAAGATCGACGCCGAGAAGGAATCCCGGATCGTGAAGCTCGACTTCTACCTCGGACTCGAGATCGCCGGCAGCCCGGAGCGCCCGAAGTGGAATCCGGAGAGCTACAAGAGGATCGTGCAGGGTGCCAACTGAGGCGACTCGGCGTCACCTGACCGCTTTCAAGACTTCGGCGTTGGTCTTGAAGCGCCGCAGCTCGGTCAGCAACACCTCCATGGCCTTCTCCGGCGGCAGTCCGACGAGGTTGCGCCGGAGCTTCTGTTTCGCCTCCACCGCCGCGGGATCCGCCAGGAGCTCCTCGCGCCGCGTCCCGCTGGCGGCGATATCCACCGCCGGATAAACGCGCCGGTCGGCGAGCTCGCGCGTGAGCCGCAGCTCCGCGTTGCCCGTTCCCTTGAACTCCTCGAAGATCACGTCGTCCATGCGGCTTTCGGTCTCGACGAGCGCGGTCGCAACGACGGTGAGAGAGCCGGCCCCTCCACTCCCCTCCCCCCCGTCGCCCGGCACCGCGCGCGCCGCGCCGAACAGCGCCTTCGGTTTCGCGAGGGCGTGGGCGTCGAGGCCGCCGGACATGGTGCGGCCGCTGGAGCGGCCGGCCGTGTTGTGCGAGCGTGCGAGCCGAGTGAGGGAATCGAGCACGATCACCACGTCCTTGCCCAGCTCCACCTGCCGGCGCGCATGGTCGAACACCATGTCGGCGACGGCGACGTGCCGCGCGTGTGGGAGATCGAAGCTCGAGGCGACCACCTCTCCCCGACCCCAGTCCACCATTTCGCTCACCTCTTCCGGCCGTTCGTCCACCAGCAGGATCAGCAGAATGGCGGTCGGGTAGTTCAGCGCGACGCCTTCCGCCACCGCCTGTAGCATGACGGTCTTGCCGGCCTTGGGAGGGGAGACGATCAGGGCCCGCTGCCCGAGGCCCAGCGGGCAGACGAGGTCCACGACCCGCTGGATGTCGGCGGTGCGCCGGCTGGAGGCGCCCGGTGTCTCGAGCCGGAGCGGCCGCGAGGGGTGCACGGCACCGAGCTTCGCGAACTCGGGGCGTTCGACGAGGGCCGGACCGGGTGGCGTCCCGTTCACACTCACCAACCGGCCATTCTCGAGCACCACGAGATCGCCGCGCCGCAGGCCGGCGACACGCACGGGCGGGTCGCCTTTCGCGGGGAGATAGCTGTTCGCCGCGAGACGGAGGAAGCCACCCTTGGGGCTCGGGTCGAACCAACCGGTGAGGGGAGGCATGCGGGGGTTGAGTAAAGATAGAGGTGCTAGGCGCTAGGTGTCAGGTGTTAGGGGGGGTTGGGGGCCCTAACACCCAACACCTAATACCTCACACCTCTATATTTTCCCACCACATGCGCCAGGACCACATCCGCAACTTCTGCATCGTGGCCCACATCGACCACGGGAAATCGACCCTGGCCGACCGGCTTATCGAGCTCACGGGCACGCTCGACAAGCGCCTCATGCGCGAGCAGGTGCTCGACACGATGGATCTCGAGCGCGAGCGCGGGATCACGATCAAGCTGAATGCAGTGCGCATGAGCTACCACGCCCGTGACGGCCAGCTCTACGAGCTGAACCTCATCGACACGCCCGGCCACGTGGATTTCACCTACGAGGTGTCGCGCTCGCTCGCGGCCTGCGAGGGAGCGATCCTTGTCGTGGACGCCTCCCAGGGCGTCCAGGCGCAGACCATCTCGAACCTGTTCCTCGCGCTCGACGCCGGGCTCGAGGTCCTCCCCGTGCTCAACAAGATCGACCTGCCCGGCGCGGAGCCCGACCGCAGGGCGCAGGAGCTCCGCGACCTGATCGGCACGAAGCCCGAAGAGATCCTCCGGATCTCGGCGAAGGAGGGAACCGGCGTTCCCGACCTGCTCGAGCAGGTGGTGCTGCGGATCCCGCCGCCACGCGGGAGCCGCGACGCCCCGTTTCGTGCCCTCATCTTCGACTCGTATTACGACCGCTATCGCGGCGCCATCCCGAGCATCCGGGTGGTCGATGGCGTCCTCCGGCCCGGGATGCGGATCGCGTTCGGCGCGCACCGCGACGACGTGTACGAGGTCGACGAGGTGGGGTACCTGCAGCTCGGCCACAAGCCGACCGAGCAGCTCGAGGCAGGGGAAGTGGGCTACTTCGTCGCCAACGTTCGCGGGGTGCGCGAAACGCGCCCCGGGGACACAGTGCTCGACGCCGAGCACCGCGACGTCGCGCTGCTGCCGGGCTATCGTGACATCACGTCGATGGTGTTCGCGGGCCTGTATCCCACCGACGCCGGGCAGTTCGAAGAGCTGCGCGACGCGCTCGCGAAGCTGCAGCTCAACGACGCGTCGCTGCATTACGAGCCCGAGTCGTCGGTCGCGCTCGGGTTCGGCTTCCGCTGCGGGTTCCTCGGGCTGCTCCACATGGAGATCGTGCGGGAGCGGCTCCAGCGCGAGTTTAACCTCGACCTGATCAGCACCGTTCCCAACGTGGAATACCACGTCCACCGGACGGACGGTACGGTGGAGCTGGTGGAGAACCCGAGTCTCATACCGCATGGCTCGGCCATGGACCACATCGAAGAGCCGTACGTCAAGGCGCGCATCCTCACGCCGGCCGAGTACATCGGCGCGGTGATGAAGCTCGGGCAGGACCGGCGGGGCGTGTACCGAGGAATGCACTACGTGGACCCGACGCGCGTCGAGTTCAGCTGGGAGTTTCCCCTCGCGGAGATCATCCTCGACTTCTACGACAAGCTGAAGACGATCTCGCGCGGCTACGCGTCCCTGGACTACGAGTTCCTGGAGTACCGGCCGTCGGAGCTCGTCAAGCTCGACATGCTGCTGAATGGCGAGGCGGTGGACGCGTTCTCGGTCATCATCCATCGGGACAAGGCGTTCGAGTGGGGGAAGAAGATCGCCGAGAAACTCAAGGAGCTGATCCCGCGCCAGCTGTTCGAAGTCGTGATCCAAGCGGCGATCGGCACGAAGGTGATCGCGCGCGAGACCATCCGACCGCTTCGCAAGCACGTGACCGCCAAGTGCTACGGCGGCGACATCACGCGCAAGCGGAAGCTCCTCGAGAAGCAGAGAGAGGGAAAGAAGCGGATGAAACAGGTCGGCACGGTCGAGATCCCGCAGGAAGCCTTTCTCGCGGTCCTCCAGGTTGACTAGCCTCGTGATCCAGACCGCGTTTCTGGGCGACGTCGTGCTGACAACGCCGCTGCTCGAGGTGCTGGCGCGGCGCCACGGTGCGGTGGACGTCGTGACGACGCCCGCCGCCGCGCCGCTCGTCGAGACCTTGCCGGCCGTGCGCCGGGTGGTCCCCTACGATAAACACGGCAACGACCGGGGGCTGCCGGGGCTCTTCGCCCTCGCCCGGCGACTCCGGGCGGAGCGCTACGACGTGGCGTATCTTCCTCATCGGTCGTTGCGGACGGCGGCGCTGGCCTGGCTGGCCCGCATCCCGGCGCGGGTGGGGTATCGCGACGGGTGGCCGCTGTTGTACACCGAGGCCCGGGCCCGGCCGCGGGCCGCTCATGAGATCGACCGCCTGCTCGCCCTCGCGGCCGCCGAGCCGCGGGGCGAGCGACCGAGCCTGTGCGTCACGGCCGAAGACCGCGCGACGACCGAGGCGTTCTTGCGGGAGCACGGCATCGTGGCGGGCGGGGGCGGGGGCGGGGGCGAGCCGTTCGTCGCGCTCGCGCCGGGCTCCATCTGGGGCACGAAACGGTGGCCGCACTACCGGGAGCTGTCGCAGCGGCTCGCCGCGCGCGCGGGGCTCGTGGTGGTCGGAGGGCCCGAGGACGCGGGCCTGGGCGATGAGATCGTGAGGGCGGTCGGGGGGGGGGGCGGTCGCGGGCGGTGGTCGGCGGTCAACGGCTGTGGCCGGCTCACGCTCCGGCAATCGGCGGAGGTCATTCGGCGCGCCGTAGCGCTCGTCACGAACGACAGCGCGCCGCTCCACTTCGCGCAGGCCGTGGGCACGCCGACCGTGGCCATTTTCGGCCCCACAGTGCCGGCATTCGGGTTCGGCCCGCGGGGGCCGCGGGACCGGGTGATCGAGTGCAGCGGGCTGGCGTGCCGCCCCTGCTCGCCGCACGGCCCGGAGACGTGCCCGCTGGGGCATCATCTGTGCATGACGTCCCTCACTGTGGACCAGGTGCTCAGAGCGATCGAGGAGACCGGTGCGTTACATCGTCGGGATTGACATCGGCGGGACGAACATCGTCGTCGGCACGGTGGCCGAGGACGGCTCTGAGGTGCTGGGGCTCGTTTCCGAGCCCACGTTCGGGGAGCAAGGGGCGGACCGGGTGCTCGACCGGATCGCGAAGCTGGCGCGCGCGTCGATGGCCGCCGCGGGCGGGCGCGAAATCGCCGGTGTGGGGATCGGGTCTCCGGGGCCCCTCGACACCAAGCGGGGCGTGGTGCTGCTCACGCCGAACCTCGGCTGGACCGACTACCCGCTGCGCGACCGCCTCGAGCAGGCACTCGGGATGCCCGCCGTCCTGGACAACGACGCCAACTGCGCCGTCTTCGGCGAGTGGTGGCGCGGCGCGGCGCGCGGGGCCGACCACGTCGTCGGGCTGACGATCGGGACGGGGATCGGCGGTGGCATCGTGCTGTTCGGCGAAATCTACCGCGGGGCGTCCGACATCGCCGGAGAGTTCGGTCACATGACGATCGACTCGACCGGGCGGCGCTGCAAGTGCGGCAACTACGGCTGCCTCGAAGCCTACGCGTCGGGACCCGCCATCTCGGCGCGGGCCGTCGAGGGAATCGAGGCCGGCGTCGAAACGTCGCTCCCCAGGTACGTGGAGGGGGACCTCGCGAAGATCACCGCCCAGCTTGTCTACGAAGCGGCGCACGACGGCGACGAGTTCGCCCTCGAAGTCGTGAAGGACACGGCCCGGTTCCTCGGCGCCGGAGTCGCGAACATCATCAACGTGTTCAACCCGCAGGTCGTGGTGATCTGCGGCGGCGTGACGCTCGCCGGGGACCGGCTCTTCGTGCCACTGCGGAGCGAGGTGCAGCGGCGCGCGTTCAAGCCCGCTGTGGCAGCGTGCCGGATCGTGCCGGGCGAGCTCACGGGCACGGCCGGCGTGTACGGTGCCGCGGCGGTCTTCATCCAGCGCACCTGGGGACGGGTGTGAAACGGCTCGGCGTCATCGGCTCGATGGTGTGGGACACCATCTTCGGCCGCGATCCTGCACAGCCGGCCGTGCAGGAATGGGGTGGCATCTCGTACTCCCTCGCGGGCTTCGACGCCGCGCTCGACCCCGACTGGGAAATCGTGCCGCTCGTGAAGGTCGGTCGCGACCTGGCCGTGCCGGCGAACCGGTTCCTCCACTCCCTGCACCATGTGGCGCCCGACGCGCGCTTCCTCGAGGTCCCCGAGCCGAACAACCGGGTCACGCTCCGCTACTACTCGACGGAGCGCCGCTGCGAGCAGATGTCGGGCGGGGTGCCGCCGTGGACCTGGCCCGAGCTCGGGCCGATGGTGCGCGACCTCGACGCCCTGTACATCAATTTCATCTCGGGCTACGAGATGACCCTCGAGACCGCCCGGTTCCTGCGCCGCGGTTTCCACAAGTTCCTCTACGCGGACCTGCACAGCCTGTTCTTCGGCAAGGAGCCCGACGGCACCCGCGTGCTGCGACCGCTTCCCGACGCTCCGGCGTGGTCCGGCTGCTTCGACGTCGTCCAACTGAACGAAGACGAGATGAAACAGCTCGGCGACGATCCCCTCGAGGTCGCGGCGGGAACGCTCGCCCAGGGGTGCCGGACGCTCGTCGTCACGCTCGCCGCGAAGGGCGCGGTCTATTTCACGGGCCAGCCGGTTCGCACCGCCCGCATTCCGGCGGAAGGCGGGCCCTTCCTCCACGAGGGAGACCCGACGGGGTGCGGCGACGTGTTCGGCGCCACGGTGACCGCGTCGTTGCTCGCCGGGTTGCCGCTCGAGGCGGCGCTGCGGCGCGGCACGCAGATGGCCGCCCGGAACGTCAGCCACCGCGGCGCGACGGGTCTGCGGGATCATCTGCTCGGACACCTGAGCTCGGTGTGACCCGCCTCGTGGAAGTGCCGGCCCAGTTCGACGACCGGTCGTTCGATCAGTTCGCGGCCGCGTTCGCCGAGGCGAGCCGAAACGGTGAGAGGCTCCTGTTCGACGCTCACGCGGCGGAGTGGGCATCGCCCTACGGCCTCGTCGGTCTCCTCGCCGCGGGTCAGGCCGCCGGGCACCGGGGCACGGGGCACACGGCCAAGCCGCTGCTCACGGCACCCACTCATCCCGACGTGCTGGGGTACTGGACCCGGGCGGGCTTCTTTCGCGAGGCCGCCGAGCTGTTCGAGATCCACGGCAAAATCCCCAAGGTCAGGGTGACGGACGAGAGCGAGTTGCTGCTCCCCGTGACGCCGGTCCGCGCGGCCGAGGACGTGCACGCCGTGGTGAGCCGGATTCAGCAGCGCGCCTCTGCGATTCTGGCATCCGAGCTGGGGCTCGAGCCGAAAGCGACGATGGGCTTCGCTATGGCGCTTTCCGAAGCGTGTCAGAATATTGTAGAGCACGCTGGCACGGGTGGGTGGGCAGCGGTGCAGGCGTACAACTGGCGCCGCACGCTCGCCCGGCGCGTCGTCGTGATCGCCGTGGGGGACGCCGGCGTCGGGTTCCGGCACTCACTCGAGCCGACGCAGAGCAGGCGTCTGGGCGACCGCTGGGGGGACGCCGCCGCGCTGGAGGCGGCGCTGATACAGGGGGTGAGCCGGTTCCGCGACCCAGGCCGCGGCCAGGGGCTGGCCGGAATCCGCCGTTATCTGGCCCGCTGGGACGGTAAGATCGCCATCCGGAGCGGCACGGCGCGCATTGCGATCGTGCCGCCCTGGGACGAGGACGTGCCCCTCAAGGACGGCCTGCCGCTCTTCCCGGGCGCCCAAGTGCTCATCATCATACCCGAGCAGGAGTCCACGGAACGGTGATACAGCACATCGACGTGCACGCGGTGCTCCGGGAGTCCGTGTCGGCGATGTACGCCGACCTCGTGACCCGACCGACGGGACGGGTGGTGCGCGAGCGGATCGAGCGCGCCATCGCCCCGGCGGACGGGCGCGGCGACGTGACGATCGCGCGCATGGACTTCACGGGCGTGGGCTGCATCGACTACTCGTGCGCCGACGAGATCGTGGCCAAGCTGCTCCGCGGCCGGCCGGCGGTCCTGGTCCTGTCGGGCCTCGCCGACGGGCACCGCGAAGCGATCGATTCGGTGCTCACCGGGCACGGCCTTGCCGCCCTGCTCGAGCGGCGGGACGGCACGCTCGAGGCCCTGGGCGCCCCGGAAGCGGCGGCCGCCCTGGTCCGCGAGGTGTTGGCACGCCACCTGGCTGCACCCACCTCCGGAGGCGCTCTCGCGCTGACCCTCGGATGAGCCGCAGGTGAAGCGCCGGCTCGGCTTCTCGACCCGCGCCATTCACGGCGACCTGGAAGCCCGGCCCGATTGGGCCCCCGTGGTCGCACCGCTGTACCAGAGCAGCACGTTCACGAACCCGATCGGCTCGACTCACGAAGTCCTTTACACGCGCTACGGCAACAATCCGAATCAGCTGCAGATCGCCAGGCGCCTCGCCCTGCTGGAGGGCGCCGAAGCGGCGATCTTCGTGGCGAGCGGCATGGGCGCGACGGCGCTCGCCCACCTCGCGGTGCTGCGGCCCGGGGACCATCTCCTGTCGAGCGACTGGATCTACGGCACGACCCACCGGCTGTTCCAGGGCGAGTTCGGACGGTTCGGGATCGAGGTCTCGTTCGTGACGCCCTTCGAGCAGCGCACCTGGAAGCGGGCGCTGAAGAAGAACACGCGCGCCATTTTCATCGAGACGCCGACCAACCCGCTCTTGCGGGTGATCGACATCGAGCCGATCGCGGCGCTCTGCAAGACCGAGGGAGTGGCGCTGGTCGTGGATTCGACCTTCGCGACCCCCATCAACTTCCGGCCGCTCGAGCAGGGCGCGGACCTCGTGATCCACAGCGCCACGAAGTATCTGAACGGGCATTCGGACGTGATCGCGGGGGCGGTGGCCGGGTCCGAGGCGGTGATCGAGGAGGTGCGCAAGCTGATGCAGGTGTGGGGGCAGGCCCTCGACCCGATGGCGGCGTGGTTGATCGAGCGGGGCATGAAGACCCTGGCGGTGCGCGTGGCGCGCCAGAACGCCACGGCGCTCAGCCTGGCAGAGTGGTGCAGCCGGCAGCCCCAGTTCGCCGCGGTCCACCATCCCGGCCTGCCGTCGCATCCCGACCACGAGGACGCCAAGCGGATCCTGGACGGGTTCGGGGGTATGCTCGGGGTCGAGCTGAAGGGCGGCGCGCACGCGGCCGAGCGCTTCCTGCACGCCCTCACGATTGCCGCTCACGCGCCCAGCCTGGGCGGGGTGGAGACACTGGTGTCCGAGCCGCGGCTCACGTCGCATGCGAGCCTGACGCCGCAGGAGCGGGTCCGGGCTGGCATTCCCGATGGCTTCCTGAGATTTTCCATCGGACTGGAGGACGCCGACGACCTCACCGCGGACTTCGCCCAGGCCCTGGCGCAGCTGTAAGTGATCAAGTTCACGAATGTCTTCAAGGCCTTCCCGAAGGGGGGGCTCGCCCTGAAGGACGTTTCGTTTCACATTGCGAAGGGCGAGTTCGCGTTCCTCACGGGCCACTCCGGCGCCGGGAAATCCACGGTCCTCAAGCTGGTGTACGCGGAAGAGCGCCCCACCGGTGGCGCCGTGCGCGTGTCGGGCTTCACCGTCGCCGAGATGCGCCGCAAGGACATCCCGATGCTCCGCCGCCGGCTGGGAATCGTGTTCCAGGACTTTCGGCTCCTCGAGGACCGCACCGCGGAGGAGAACGTCGCCTTCGCGCTCGAGGTCACGGGTGCGCGGCGCTCCACGACGCCCGCGCGTGTGATGCGAGTGCTCACGCAGGTAGGGCTCGCGGCCAAGGCCAAGGCCTATCCGCGCGAGCTCTCGGGGGGCGAGCAGCAGCGCGTCGCGATCGCGCGCGCCCTCGTGAACGAGCCCACGGTGCTCCTGGCCGACGAGCCGACCGGCGACCTCGACGAGCGCGCCACGCGCGGCGTGTTCCAGCTGCTGCGCGACATCAACGCGAGCGGCACGGCGGTGGTGATGGCGACGCACGATCTCGATCTGGTGCGCCAGGCTCCGTACCGGGTGATCGAGCTGCAGGAGGGGGCGCTGGTGTACGACTCCGCGGTGGACGAGTCCCGCGGTCAGACCGTGACGCCGTGAACCTCGTGATCCGCGAAGCGCTGCTCGCGTTCCGGCGCGCGCCGCTCCTGTCCTCCCTTTCCGTCACGACGATCGCATTCTCCCTATTCGTGGTGGGGTTGTTCGGGCTGGTGGCCGTGAACCTGCAGCGGGCGCTGCGCGAGGTCGCCGAACGGGTGGAGATCGTCGCCTATCTGCTCCCCGGCACGCCCATCGAGACGATCACGCTCGCCGAAAGGGACATCGAGGCCTTCCCCGAAGTGCAGGCGGCCACGTATGTGAGCGAGGACTCGGCCCTCGCCCGCGCCCGCGCCGAGCTGGTCGAATTCCGGGACGTGCTCCAGGAGCTGGAGCGCAATCCCCTGCCCGCGTCGGTCGAGGTCAAGCTCAAGCCGCGCTACCGCGACGTGCAGCACGTGAACGACGTGGCGGAGCGGCTCCAGGGCTTCGGCTTCGTGGACGACGTGCGGTTCGGCCGTGACTGGGTGGAACACCTCGACCGGCTGCGCCAGATCGCGGCGGCGGTCGGGCTCGTCGTGGGGGCGGCGTTCGCGGTCGTGGCGATCATCATCATCGGCACCACGATCCGGATGGCGGTGCTGCAGCGCAGCCGCGAGATCGCCATCATGCGACTCGTGGGCGCCACCGACGGTTTCATCCGGCGCCCGTTCCTGCTTCAAGGAGCGATCAAGGGCATGCTGGGCGGGCTGGCGGCGATCGGCCTCTCGTACGGGGCCTACGCCCTCATCAACCGCTGGCTCATCCG
>QHVD01000087.1 GCA_003222235.1 Gemmatimonadota bacterium
AGATGGTGGTCGACACGCTCACCCGCTATCGCGACTCGCTGCCGACCAAGCTCGATTTGAGCCGGTACATCAGCACCGGCAGCAACCGCAAGCCGTTCTACGGAGCATTCCAGCCCCGCGTCGGTTTCTCATACGCGCTGGATCGCGACAACAAGACTACGATCTTCGGCGGCTTCGGCATCTATTACGACCGCACGCTCTTCGACGTATCGGTCGATGAGACCCTGAAGCTGACTCACCCAACGTTCACTATCAACTTCGCCCCACCGGGTTCGACGACCCCGGGGCCGGGCGAGGTGCTCTGGAAGGACTCGTACCTGACCGCCGACAAAGCGACCCTGGACGCCCTCGTTCACACGCAAGGGGTCCCCGAGGCGTGGTTGATCGACAAGGATGTCAAGGTACCGAAGTCGAGGCAATGGAATGTGGGAATTCGACGGCTCTTGGGGGACGTCGTGATCTCCGCCGCCTACGCCGGCGTCCGGGGCGTAGACCAGTTGGCGCTCAACTGGGCACAATTCGCTCTCAATCCGAACGGGACGTGCTGCCAAAGCTTCAACCTCGCCGCCCATGGCTTCAGCAACTTCATCTACTCGACCAACGACGTGAAGACGTGGTACGACGCCTTGCAGATCAACGTCGACCGTCTGTATCGTCGGTCCACGGAGAGGTTCGGCTGGGGCGCGGGTGTGGCGTACACCTACGCCGTACGATCGGTGCAGGGGGCGGACAATCTCGGCGACCTGTTCGACTTCCCGAACACGCTGAATATCCCGAAGCACCCGGCCAATGACGAGAAGCTTCGTATGGTGGCCAACTGGGTCATGGACGTACCCTATCTCTTCGGCGTCCAGTTCAGCGGCCTGATCACGCTCGGGAGCGGTCCCCGGCTGGACGTGGGTTGCGCGGTGCGATTCTGCGGTCCCACCGACGTCCACATCCGTGGAGGCTTCACGCCACCGAGAGACGGCTTTTTCCCGCCGCTCCCGGGAGCGTTTGCGTACCGAACCGTCGACCTCCGGCTTCGCAAGGATTTCCCAAACATCTCGGGGACGACGGTGGGTGTGACGTTTGACGTGTTCAACGTGTTCAACTACGACAATCTCGGTTACCCCAACAACAACAACGGCCATCCGGACCCGAATGTCGTGCTGAGCGACGGGCGCCGCGCTCAGTTCGGAGTCGAGTACAACTTCTAACTCGAATCCATCGCGGGCCGCCGGTGCATCGCAGCGGTGGCCCGCGAAGGGGAGGCGGCGCCCTGACTAGACGCCCCGCCGGCCATTCGGCAGCGCTGCTCCTCCTCGCCGCCTACCGAATCGAACGGTCCCTCGACGGCCGGCGGTTCGAGCCGGTCGGCGTGCAGACGCGGGGACTTGTGTGGAATCAGTTCATGGCCAACCCCGAGATCGTCGCCGCGCTCGACAAGATCGGCTTCGTTCCAGATCCGGCCCCCGCCCCCGGAGGCCGCCGGTGAGACTCGCGCGCACTATCCCCCCTGCCGCCCTTGCCGTCGTTGCCGCCCCTGCCGTCCTTGCCGCCGTCCTCGCCTGCGCGTCCAACCACCCCACCGGCCCACCGCCTCCGGACTCCGTCCGCGCCGCGGCGCTTCTCGATACCCTCGAGGAGCGCACCTTCCATTACTTCTGGGATCTGACGAACCCGACCAACGGGCTGACCCCGGACCGCGCGCCGAGCCCGTCGTTCTCGAGCATCGCGGCGGTCGGGTTTGCGCTCACGGCGTACCCCGTGGGCGTCGAGCGCGGCTACATCACCCGCGCGCAGGCTGCCGCCCGCACCCTCACGACACTGCGCTTCTTCTGGGCCGCGCCCCAAGACTCAGGCGTCTCGGGCGCGACCGGCTACCATGGCTTCTTCTATCACTTCCTCGACATGAGTACGGGGCAGCGCTTCCAGAACGTCGAGCTTTCGACGATCGATACCTCGCTGCTGCTCGCGGGGATGCTGTTTTGCCAGTCGTACTACGACGCTGCCGACTCGACCGAATCCCTCATCCGGGCGCTCGCCGACTCGATCTACTTTCGGGTGGACTGGAACTGGGCGCAGGCGCGGCCGCCCGCCGTCAGCATGGGGTGGCACCCGGAGGGCGGGTTCATCCCCACCGATTGGATCGGTTACAACGAGGGGATGATCCTCTACATTCTCGCGCTCGGCTCGCCCACGCACGCCGTCGATTCCACCGCCTGGGCCGCGTGGGTGGGCGGCTATCAGTGGGGGACGTTTCGCGGGCAGGATTACGTGCAGTTCGGGCCGCTGTTCGGTCACGAGTACTCGCACGTTTGGATCGACTTCCGCGGCCTCCAGGACGCATACATGCGGGGCCGCGGCATCGACTACTTCGAGAACTCGCGCCGCGCCACATATGCGCACCGGGCCTACGCCGCGGCAAATCCGATGGAGTGGAGCGGCTACTCGAACCAGATCTGGGGGCTCACGGCCTGCGACGGCCCGGCCAACACACAGTTGGACCTGAACGGCCGCACCCGCCAGTTTCACACCTACTGGGCCCGCGGCGCCTCCGCCATCGGGGTCGACGACGACGGCACGCTCGCTCCCACGGCCGCAGGCGGCGCCGTGCCGTTCGCACCAGAGATCGCGATCCCCGCTCTCGTCGTGATGCGCGAGACCTACCGCGACCACCTCTTTGGCACGTACGGCTTCCTCGACGCCTTCAACCCGACCTTCACCTCCACGGCCGTGCCGGTGGAGCGCGGCACCGTGGACCCGATGCTGGGCTGGTTCGACGCCGACTATCTCGGGATCGACCAGGGGCCCATCGTCGCGATGATCGAGAATTACAAGACCGGGCTGATCTGGCGCACGATGCAACGCAATCCGTACATCGTGCGGGGCCTGCGGCGGGCGGGATTCGCGGGCGGGTGGCTCGACCCGGCCCGGTGAGCCCCGTCGGGGTCCTCACCCCCTATCCCCCTCTCCCTTCGGGAGAGGGGGAACGACAGTCACCCTTCGTTCCCCCTCTCCGGAACGGAGAGGGGGACAGGGGGTGAGGACGAGGAACGGAGAGGAGGACCGGGGGTGAGGACGTGAGCTACTGCGGCGTGGCCGTCTGTTCTCCGGCCACGCGAAGCAAGATCTGACGGAGCTCTTCCAGGCGGAAGGGTTTCTTGAGCACGGGTCGCTCGGACACCTGGAGCTGGTCTCTCGTCCGCGCCGAGATCGAGTCGCCCGTCGTGAAGATCAGCCGCCGACCCCGGCCGCGGCCTTCCACGCGAAGCGTTTCCAACAGATCGAATCCGCTGTGCGCCTCGTCGAGGTGGACGTCCACGAGCAGCGCGTCAAACCCGCCGGCTTCCCTCAAGCGGGCGACGGCCTCGTCGAAGCCTGATGCGCTCGCCACGCGGTGGCCCAGCCGCTCGGCCATCCGAACCATGCCGCGCCGCACCGTGTCCTCGTCCTCCACGATCAGGACCGAGAGCGGACGCTCCACCGCTCGGGCCGGGCGTTCGACCTCGGGCTGGGCGGATGCCGGTGCCGACGGCAGCTCGACCACCAGCCTGGCGCCCGTGCCCTCGACGTTGTGGATGTACATGCGCCCGCCCATGGCGTTCACCAACCCGGAGCTGATGGCGAGCCCGAGCCCCGTGCCCGCCTCGCCCTTGGTGGTGAAGAACGGCTCGAACACCCGGTCGATGATGTCCGGCGGCACGCCTGGCCCCGTGTCTTCCACCATCACCACCACGCGATCATCGGCGCAGCGCGCCTCGATCACGACCTTCCCCGGTCGCCCGGTCGC
>QHVD01000088.1 GCA_003222235.1 Gemmatimonadota bacterium
GGGATCAGGATGGCCGCCTCGACGCGCGCCCTCTTGAGGTCGCTCTTGTGGAGAGCGACGACCCGCTCGGCGACATCCTTGATCGCCACGGCCTGCCGCACCCGGGGTCGCTGCCGGGCGAAGTCGAGGAGCGTCTGCACCACGCGCCCGGCACGCATCGCCTCGGCGTGGATGATCTCGGCGCTCTCACGGTGCTCGGGACTCTTCGTATCGATCTTGAGCAGCTCCGCGAATGCGGCGATCGCCGAGAGCGGATTATTCAGCTCGTGCGCCACCCCGGAGACCAGCGCGCCGAGCTGCGAGAGCCGGTCCGCTTTGAGGAGCCGGCGCTGCAGCAGGAGCTCGCGGGACACGTCGACGGCGAGGAACAGGAGCCTCGCCGACGGCTCGCCCGGCGCCACGTTCTCGATCACCGCGTCGACTTCACGCGCCGCCTCACCGCCGGAGTCGAGCGTCAGATGAAGCTGCTGCCGCCCGTGGACGGCGTCGCGCAGCGTGGCG
>QHVD01000089.1 GCA_003222235.1 Gemmatimonadota bacterium
TCCTCACGGGCTTCAACTCGAACGTCACGCTCGCGATCGGCACTAACCCCGCCAGCGGGACGCTGAGCGGCAGGACGACGGTTGCCGCATCAGGTGGTCTGGCGGTCTTCGACTCCCTGCGCATCGACAAGCCGGGCGCCGGCTACACGCTCACCGCCACCACGACGGTGTCCGGCGTCAGCGCGGCGATCAGCTCCCCGTTCACCATCTTCTAGACGGTGAGCGGGATCATCCGGCGGCGAGGTAGGGCTCGTTCCACGCAACTTCGAAGAGGCCGTTGCAGCGGTCGCACCGCATTCTCGCTGGGTCCCCCTTGAGGGAGGCGCGGTTGCGGCAATTGGGACAGACCCCGTACTTCGGGCCCCACCCGGCCGGAATCCGCAGCGCGTCCTTGGGCCGCGGTACCACCGTCCACCGCGCGCCCGGCGTGCTGGAGAGTTGGAGGGTGCCCCGGGGGATGGACACCGGCTTCCCCTTGACATCGACCACCGCGTCCGCCGAAGTGAGCTTCAGAATCCGGTACCATGCGCCGCGACGCAGGGTACACTTCACGTCGGTTTGGAGACGGGCCCACTGAACCTGCGGCATCAAGACACCTCGTGCTGATGGTGCTTTCGCCTATACACTGTCGTCAGGCCGGTCACCCGTCAATGCTGCGGCGCCGACCGGGTGGGGACTGGCGCTCGATGCGGAGCACGCGAGGGGGGCTCGGGGCGGGCGGGGGGACCGGAGAGGATGGCGGGGCGCTGGTTGCTCGGTAGCCGTTGCGCGCGTATGCGGCGATCTGCAACCGCGTGCGCAAAGCCAGTTTCTCCAAGATGCTGTGCACGTGGCCCTTGACCGTGCTGGTAGCGATGCAGAGGCCCTGGGCGATCTCCTTGTTGCTCAAGCCATCCGAAATCAGATCGATGACCTGGCGCTCCCGCTGCGTCAACCGCTCGGATTCCGTCAGCTCCGGCGCGCGGCGCTTGACCGTTCGGTTCGCAATGTCTGTAAAGAGCATGCCCGCGAGTGAGTGTGGGAGGACCTTTGCGCCCGCCGCCACCGCACGAATCGTCCCGATGAGCTCATCGAGTGTGGCCTCCTTGAGGACGAACCCAGAGACCCCGGCTCTCACGAACTCCAGGATGTCTTCTTGCACCGGCAGAAGACCCATCACGACGACCTTAGCGTCAGGCGCCGCTTCCCTCAAGGTCGCTGCCAGGCAAGAGCTCTGGTTGTCTCCGAAGCCCGCGGCGAGGAGCACGATGTCGGGCTTGGTCTCCCGTGCCTGTCGCAGCGGGTCCACGCCCTTGGCGACCACCACGACTTTGAAGTCCCGCTGCCCGCGCAGCATGGCAGCGATGCCATCACCGAGGAGGCGGTTGTCTTCGAGCACGAACACGCGGATGGTCTTCGGCAATCGACGGACCTGGAGGGAGGTGGCCTGACGGGGGTGTTAGCAAGTTTGACACCATCGCGCTGCCAAGGGCCAAATGGCTATTGCATTGGGAATCAATAGGTTACAAGCGCGCCGCCGGCACGCCCTCTTGCGACAGGCCTTTGCGTGTGGTCACAGCACCGCAAATCCGTTACGTAACGGCCTACAGGGCCACCCGCGCTCGGCGGGGCCGACGGGGATTATCCACGAAGGGGCGAAGAGGCTAAGCGGCTAAGACGGGGGTGCAGCCGGGTGAACCGCTCGAGCCTGGAGCGGGCGCTCGCCAACAAGGTGCCGAGCCGGGAGCGCCTGCCGCTTCAATAGAGCTGTGACCAGGCGCGGGATCGAGACACCGCGACGGCGCTCGTGCCATTGAGCGCCTGAGTGAGGCCGCACTTGGAATACTGGAAGTTGATGTTGCCGTTGATCTTGGTCTCGTCGAGCCCGCCGCGGATGAGTGCGATCCCCCATACGTTCGCACCCACCTTCCCGCCGCCGGCCGCCTTCATCGCGCCTTGCACGATCATCACGCCGTACCACTGGAGGTTGCCGCCCAAGTTCAGGTCGCCGTCGATCAACAGGATGCCTTGCCCCGTCCCCGTCACGGTCGCGTCACCTGTGATATGGACGATGGGGTAGTAGCCTCCGCACGGCTGCGTGTGGACGCCGTCACCCCAATTGAGCGTGCTGCTGACATCACAGACCCCGTTGGTGACGACGGGTGCCGGGTTGTACGAGCCCGCCGGGAGCGTGATGCTGGCAGCGCTACCGAGCTGGCTATAGGTCACGCCGCCGAAGACCGTGAAGTTGGAGTCCACGAGCTGCGGGTGCTGTCCGTCGCCGGCGCGCCCTGGATGCCGCCTTTGTTTCCATTCTTGGTATTGATCGTCCCCGAGGACAGAACCCCGATGGCGGAATCGGGCGGTGGACACCCCGTCCAGGTCGGCGGAATGGAGTCGTGCCCGTTCACGGAGGAGGCGCCATTGACCTTGATCCCGGAATCGCCGACCGTCAGCGCCGCTTTTCCGGGCGGCGCTGGAAAGGAGATGGAGCGAATCCGCACCAGCAACCCCTGGCGCGACCGAGCCGCCACGTCACCGCGGGCGGTCGAGCGCAGCCCCAGCGAATCCTTGCCGATCACGTCGATGAGGTACAGGTCGCCGCTCAGCCTGTAGACCGTACCGCTGTACCGCCCTGATTTCTGCGGGGAGAGCGAGTCCGCGATGAGAATGGAGTCCGTGCCGACGAGGCCGTGAGAGCTCATCTTGGTGGGCGACCAGGCGCGCAGCACTTCGTAGACCCCGGTCTCCGCCGCTCCAAACGCCTGCTCGGCGTTGCGCGTGTTGTCGGCCACCCGTTGCTCCTGGGTGCCGACGAAGATGATGCCCGCAATCAGCCCGCTGACGACCGTCATGATGACGAGCGTCGTCGCGAGCGCGATCCCGCGTTCGTTCTTCACCATCTGGGGTTGTTCCGTAGCGTCGTGTGAGTGGAAATGCTGTCTATCCGGTATGCCGGCGAGGCCATGTTTGCCTGGCGCACCAGCGTCGTCGTCTGGTTGACCAGGCTGATGCCGATGCGCGCGACCTTGGACGAGTCGGTGGTGACGACATTGTTCCCGTCGTAGTAGGTGAACGTCAATCCGTTGCTGCCGGCCAACGGCCCGATCAGCGGCGTCATGGCGGCGGACGAATCCTTCAGCCCCACATACCACCGCCCGTCCGTGTGCTGAAACACACCGTACGTGGTCTGCCGGTAGCCTCGCACGGGCGCACCGCTCGCGATGGCGCCGGTGACTGCCGGCTTCGCCCCGAATGTCAGCGTGGTCGTAAAGGAGTAGGCGGCCTTCCCGTCCGAGCACTTTGCGGTATTGAGGGGCGCCGACGTGATCTTGCCCAGCACCCAGGCATCGTCGCTGCGGAGACTTTCGTCGCCCTCGTAAAGGACGTAGATGCCATCCTTTGTGTTGTCGAAGACCTTCGTGGTGTCGGCCACCCCATAGATCGGCCTCTGTCGCACCGTGAGCGTGACGCTCGCCCCGCCGAGCGCCGGCACCTGACACAGAATCGCCAGCTGCCGGAGCGCCCGAATCGTGATGGACGAGGCCGACATCTTCAGGATGTCGCCCTCTCTTGCGTTCAGGGCCCGCAGCTCCGCCGGCAGCACGGCCAGGCCCGTGCGCAGATTTTGCTGGACGCCGATGCGCTGGGCCTGGGCGCTGAACGTGCGCTGGTGGGTTGCGAAAGCTTGGACGATCGCGGTGAGGGCGATGCTCGCGATGAGCAGGGCCACCATCAGCTCCACCACCGTGAACCCTCGGGCGCTCAGACGAGACATGAGAGCTCCGTCTCGTAGAGCCCCGCGCGCCAGTGATTCGGGGCGACCAGGGACTTGAGAATCAGCCGAACGCTCTGTGACGCCGGGCCTATGCCGGTGGCCGGGGCCCGAGCGGTGAACGTCCACGACAGGGAGTCGACCGTCGTCGTCCCACGCTTCAGCGTTGCGGACCCGTTGAGCGGCGTCGCGCATCCGGCGACGCGCAGGCTGTCCAACGTTCGCTTCGCGAACGCCACGCCGATCGCCGTCTGCTGGCTGTGGACGATCATCCGCGTCGCCAGCATCGACGTACCCATCAGACCCATCAGTCCCACGGTGAAGATCACCAGGGCGACGATGACCTCCACGAGCGTGAATCCCATGCGGTGCGTGCGCGGGCTACGCGGCTTCATGGGATCCACCCTTCTGCCGCGCATGGCGATAGAAATGGGACGTGAAGCGGCTCCGCTCGTGCTCCTGCAGCAGCCGGAAGCCCATCGCTTCGCACACCCACCATTTCGGTGGATAGTCGGACAGGGTGAGCGCGACGAGGTCGCCGATGCTCATCGGCCGGACGTGCCACCGCTGTCGGGGCTGGGGGTTCCAGGGCTGGTCGAGGTTCTGGTGCTTCGCGAACAGGTCCTCCAACAAAGGGACCGTCCCCCGCGCCGCCTGCGCGTAGGAGAACGCATACGACGCCACCGCCTCGTATGCGGTCGCGACCACCAGGCGTCCCGCGGTCCTCACCTCGAGCCGCACGTCGCGGGGGAGTCTGTCCACATCGGCGAAGTACACCGTCGCGGTGAGCCACGGGGCCACGGCGGTCATGGTCGGTCCCCCTTTTCGTGCAGAATGCGCGCGATGCGCCCGAGTTTCCGGCTGTTCTCCTGCGAGAGCGTACGCAAGTGATTCAGCTCCCCCAGCGCGGTCGTCAAGACGACGAGCTTGGTGCAGATGCACGGCGCCAGCTCCGCCGTCGTCCAATGCCTCGGGCATTCCCGCTCGTGTCGCCCTTGACCCGGCCCTTCCGGCGCCTTTCGGTCGCTTCGATGGGGCCCTTGAAGGCTCATAGCTCGAGTGTCCGATGGTACGCTGCCCGGCTCTCCCCTGGCGCGGCGCGCGTAGGGCCTGAGCCGAGCATGATCGACCTCGACCGGCTGCTGAGAGCAAACTGTCCGGTTGCGGGGCGGACCGGAATACGCCTCAGGGTTCGAAAGGGGACCGATCCATTCGATGGGGAGGTGTCGGCGGGACCGATCTTTGGGTGCGGATCGCCAGGACGGCGTGGTGAAGCAGCTCGAGCCGATCCGCTCTACGGGGTCTCCCGATCGGCCGTGAGACTCAACCGGGTCCCGTCCAGGAAGATCACGTCACTCGGTTGCCACACCACCTTCATCTTGCTCAGGGCCGTGTTTCGCAGCCGTTCGTGCGCGACCCTGAGCGGGTTGTACTTGATGATCCGTCCCGGCTCCTGCCGGGTCCGCCCGGGGGCAATCGGCTCATCCACCTTGAGATGCGCGCTGTAAATGGTGTCGCCGAAGGCGTCGAGGAAAGTCACGTCGCCCTCGAAGGCGCGGATCGCCTTCGTTCCCTTGTTCCGATACGCGAACGTCAGCGAGATGTAATCCTGGTAGCGCTCCGCCTCCGGGTCCTTCGGCAGGTAGCTCTTGTTGACGACCGTGACGACGAGGAGGGAGTCGAGCTGCCGCATGCGATCCTCCAGGCGCGTCCGTTCCGCCGCCGCGGTCACGACGTGCAGGCTGTCCTTCCGCGCGCGGCCGGCGCGACCCCACACCAGTATCTCCGCGAGCGTCATTGTGTCGCGAGGCAGCTTCGCGGCGAACCCGGTCTCCGCGACGACGCCGAGCAGCGTGCGGGCGTCGGCGAGGCGCAGCCGTACCGTGTCGGCCGCCTGGAGCACGGAGTCGAGGCGAGCCACGGGTGCGCGAGTGGCGAGGAAGGGATCCTCGCTCGGGCGGGGGCGGGCTCGGCACCCCAGAAGCGCGCCCGCCGCGAGGCTCGCGGATACGACGGCCGTCGTCCAGCGGGACGCGCTTCGGCCGCCCCGTGGAGCGCGCGAGGGCGGGACGGCGTAGGCGGCGTCCCAGGGGGACGGTGGGGTGGCTGTCAAGGACGGGAATCTAGTCGACGTTACCGCTGGGCAATGAGCGCCAGCGCCACCCCGTTGGACCACCCGAACCCGTCTTGCGTCGGGTACTCTCCGCCGCCGGCTCGGGCGTCCAGATCGACCACGTCGTACTTCTCCACCATCTTGCCTGTCGCCTCATACGTCCGCCGGTTCAGGGCGAGCCAGTGCTCGCGGGCGGCATCGGCCAGGTCCGGGCCGCCGTAACGCCGCACTCCCTCGATCGCCAGCCACTCCAGGGGGGGCCAGCCGTTGGGCGCATCCCATTGTTGACCGGAAGCGATCAGGGTCGTCACGAACCCGCCGGACCTCAAGAACTCGCGCCCGAGGCGCGCGGCGACCCGACGGCCTTGCTCGGCCGTGGCCAGTCCGAAATAGAGCGGGGCGGCGGCCGCGAGCGTGGGGCGGTCGTCAACGCGCTCGCCGCTCTTCCAGCGGACGT
>QHVD01000090.1 GCA_003222235.1 Gemmatimonadota bacterium
CGAACGCGACCCCGCTCGTGGCGAAATCGAGGCGCCGCACGAAGGCGGCGGCCTCGGCGGCGCCGTGCACCCGATCCATCCGGATGTCCTCCCATTCCACCGACAGCGGACCACGATAACCGACGTCGTTGAGCGCCACGATCACGTCTTCAAACCTGATGTCGCCGTGGCCGAGCGAGCGGAAGTCCCATTGGCGCCGTGGGTCGCCGAAGCTCGTGTGACCGCCGAAGACCCCCACGCTGCCGTCGCCGTGCCCCCACCACGCGTCCTTCATGTGCACGTGGGAGATACGGCCCCCGAATGTGCGGATGAACTTCACGTAGTCCACGCCCTGATAGCCGAGATGCGACGGATCGAAGTTGAACCCGAAACGACGGTGGCCCTTCACCGCCTCGATCGCGCGCTCTGCGCTGGCGATGTCGAAGGCGATCTCGGTCGGGTGGACCTCGAGGCCAAAGTTCACGTTCGCCTGGTCGAATGCCTCGAGGATGGGCAGCCAGCGCTCTGCGAAATCGTCGAAGCCCTTTTGCCAGTACGTCTGGGACGTGGGCGGAAAAGGGTAGACCGCGTGCCACACCGAGGAGCCGGTGAAGCCGTTGACCACGGGCGGCGTCGCACGAGGAGCCCCGGGTCTTGCATCGAACAACGCGCGCGCCGCTCTGGCAGTGGTGATCATCTTCTGAGCGGCCCGCCGGCGGACTCCCTCCGGCTCGCCGTCGCCCCACACGTCCGGCGGCAGGATCGCCCGGTGGCGCTCGTCGATCGCGTCGCACACCGCCTGCCCCACCAGGTGGTTCGAGACCGCAAGGCAGGTCAGGCCATGCGCCTCGAGCAGGGCCCACTTGTCGCGCACGTATTGTCTGGAGGAAACGGCCTGGTCCACGTCGAAGTGGTCGCCCCAGCACGCCAGCTCGACGCCATCGTAGCCCATGCTCCTGGCGAGGGGAGCGAGCTCCGCCAGGGGCAGATCGGCCCATTGGCCGGTGAAGAGCGTGACGGGGCGCGGCATCTGACGCGTCGTGAAAATGCTGCGAGTGAGTCGGCTGCACCAGGGCGTCCGAGGCGCACGCTGAGCCTCAACGACCGTCAGGATGGAGCCGCTTACAATGCTACACCTCCACGATGCAGACTTCGTTGATATCAAGAATCCGCACGTTCCCATCCACGAGCGACCGGTGCATGTGTCCACAAACGAGCGGGGGATTACCAACGGCATCCCATAACGTCTCGATATTGATCGCCGACGGGTCCCTCCACGTCGCCGGATCGTGACCGAACATCATCAACCCCTCCGGCGGGAAGTTTCGCTTGATGATTCTCTCCGGAGGTGTGTGCGTGATCATCAATCCTGGCTTCCGTCCACCGAGGTTTCGCAGCGCGTCCTGGACATTCTGCTTGGTCACCTCCTCTTCCTCGAACCATCCATGGGACTCGAACGACCGATGACCGCGCCACTTGCGGTCGACCGACGTTGCGCCCCCACAGGTCAGGACCACGCTGTCTCCGAGCTCGAGCACAGTCCCTCGAGGGAGATACTGCGCATTCTTCCACTCGCCGGTGACGAGATGGATCGGGGCATCGTGATTCCCATCCAAGAACATGATCGGTCGCCCGGGGTCTACCCACTCCTTCAGCTTGTGAGGCCAGATCCCGAAGTCGCCCACCTGGATGACCGGGGCATCCGGCGGAACTCGCTTCAATAGGTCCTGGAGTGCCCGAAAC
>QHVD01000091.1:0-6535 GCA_003222235.1 Gemmatimonadota bacterium
TAGGCGCGCGCGCAGGGGACTCACGGTGCGTCGCAGGAGCAGAACGGCGATGGCCAGCTTCACCAGGTCGCCGACGACGAACGGCACCGTGCCGAGCTGGAGCGCATCGCGCAGGCTGTGCGTGAGGATGACGAGCTGCGCGAGGCCGCCGAGGTGGATGAGCACGAGCCCCGCGCCGACGCCAAGGATGAGCCGGCCCCAGTGGCGAGCGTCCGCTCCTCCCGCGAGCTTGCCGACGGCAGAGGCGGCGACGGGATACGCGAGCAGGTAGCCACCGGTGGGCCCGACCAGCCGCGCGAGTCCCGGCAGCCCATGGGGGGTGAACACGGGCAACCCTGCCGCCCCGAGCGCGAGGTAGAGCACCATGCTCGTGGCGCCAAGCGCGGGGCCGAGCAGGCCGCCTACGAGGAGCACCGCCAGCGGCTGGAGGGTCATCGGCACGGGTGTGCCGGGGAGCGGCACGGCGACCTGGGCGGCGGCGGCGACCGCCGCTGCGCCCAGGGCGACCGCCAGCGCGCGGCGTGCGACGAGCCCTTGAGGGGATACGACCGCGGCTTCTTGCATCAGATCATCTCCACGCTGAGGGCCACGGCGTTGCCGCCACCGAGACAGAGAGTGGCAAGCCCGGTGGTTTTCTTCCTGTCCTTGAGCGCGTACAGCAGGGTCGTGAGGACGCGCGCGCCCGAGGCGCCGATCGGGTGCCCGAGGGCGATGGCTCCGCCGTTGACGTTCACCCGGTCCCAGTCCCAGCCGAGGGCGCGCCCGTCGGCGAGCGCCTGCGCCGCGAACGCCTCGTTCGCCTCGATCAAGTCGTAGTCGGCGATCGCCGTCTTCGCCTTCGCCATGAGGTTCCGCACGGCGACGATCGGCGCGAAGAACAGGTCCTTGGGCTCGCCGCCGCCCGTTGCGTACGCCGTAACCCGGGCCAGCGGCTTCAGGCCGTGCACGCCGGCGAACGCGAGCGACGTGACCACGAGCGCGCTCGCACCGTCGTTCAAGCCCGGCGCGTTCCCCGGGGTGACCGAGCCGCCCGTCTCGAAGGAGGGCTTGAGCGCGGCCAGCGCCTCGAGGGTCGTGTCCGCACGCGGGCACTCGTCCTTCTCGACGACGGTCGGGCCCTTTTTTCCCGGGATCTCGACCGCGACGGTCTCCGCCTTGAAGCGGCACGCCGCCATCGCGGCCACCGCCTTCTGGTGGCTCTCGAGCGCGAAGCGATCCTGGTCGGCGCGCGACACGCCAGCCTTCTTGGCGGTGTACTCCGCGAGGTTTCCCATGTGGGTGTCGTTGAACGAGTCCCACAACCCGTCGTGAATCATCCCGTCCACGAGCTGCGCGTTGCCCGCCTTGATGCCGGCGCGCATGCCGAAGACGTAATGGGGCGCGTTCGACATCGACTCCATCCCGCCGGCGACGATGCACTGCTCGTCGCCCGCCCGGATCGCCTGGGCGGCGAGCATGACCGCCTTGAGCCCCGAGCCGCACACCTTGTTGATCGTGACCGAAGGGATCGCGCCCGGAAGCCCCGCATGAATCGCCGCCTGGCGTGCGGGCGCCTGCCCCACCCCACCCTGGAGCACGTTGCCCATGATCACTTCCTCGACCTGCGCGGGGTCGATGGCGGCGCGGCGCACGGCCTCGCGGATCACGAGGGCGCCGAGTTGCGGCGCCCGGAGCGGCGCGAGACCGCCGAGGTACTTGCCGATCGGCGTGCGGACGGCGCTGACGATGACTGGAGTGGTGACGTCGCTGCTCATATAAGCTCCTGCACCGCGGACGACTGACCCCGGGCGCAAGCCCGGGGACCCCGGGGTTCCTTACCCTGTCCACTCCGGACTTGCGTCCGGTAACCCCGGACTTCCGTCCGGGGTTTGTTGTGACCCCCGGGACTGACCCCGGGCGCCAGCCCACTGACCCCTCAAACTAGCGACCGGAGCGACCGCGTGCGAACCTCCTCCTCGAGCTTCGCCAGGAACTCGGCCACCGGCAGCACCACCTGTTTCTTCTCGGACCCCCGCGCCCGCACGGCGACCGTACCCGCTTCCGCTTCACGCTGCCCCACGACACCCATGTAGGGTACCTTGTGCACCTCGCCGTCACGGATCTTGTAGTTGAGCGTCTCGTTACGGTCGTCGACAGCGGAGCGGATCCCCGAGGCGACGAGCCGCGTGTGCACCGCGCGGGCGGCCGGGAGCTGCGTATCCGCAATGGGGAGGACGCGCACCTGCTCGGGGGAGAGCCACAGCGGGAACGCTCCCGCGAAGTGCTCGATCAGGAATCCGACGAAGCGCTCGAGAGTTCCGTAGATCGCCCGATGAATCATCACCGGGCGGTGGGGCCGGTTGTCCTCCCCCGCGTACTCGAGCCGGAAGCGCTCGGGCTGCTCTCGGGCTGCTCGAAGTCGAGCTGGATCGTCGCGCCCTGCCACTCCCGCCCGATGGCATCGTTGAACTTGACGTCGATCTTCGGTCCATAGAACGCGCCGCCTCCCTGGTCGATGCGGTACGTGGCGCCGCGGTGCTTGAGCGCCTCCTCGAGCGCGCGTTCCGCCTGATCCCACGTCGCGTCGGCGCCGAGCTTCTTGTCGGGCCGGGTGGCCAGATCGAGCCGGTAGCTGAGTCCGAAGGTCTGGCCCAGCACCAGCTCGACGATGTCCAACAGCTGGAAGATCTCGGCCTCGATCTGGTCGGGCCGCACGAAGATGTGCGCGTCGTCCATGGTGAGGCCGCGCACCCGCAGCATGCCGTGCAGCGTGCCCGAGCGCTCGTTGCGGTACACGTTCGCGATCTCGGCGAGGCGGAGCGGCAGATCGCGGTAGCTGCGCTGCTGCGCGGCATAGATGAGGATGTGCATCGGGCAGTTCATCGGCTTGACCCGATAGCGCACGGTCTCCGACTCTCCCTCGCCCGCCGCCATGGGCGGAAACTGGTTCGCCGCGTACAGCGGCAGATGACCCGAGCGCAGGAATAGCTCTTCGCGCGTCACGTTGGGCGTGTAGACGAGCTGGTAGCCACGCGCGAGGATCGTGTCCTCGATGAAGCGCCGCAGCTGGAACTGCAGCATCGCGCCCTTCGGGTGCCAGAAGATCAGCCCCGGCCCGACGTCCTCCTGGATCGAGAACAGGTCGAGCTGGCGCCCCAGCAGGCGGTGATCACGCTTCTTCGCCTCCTCGAGGCGCCGCAGGTAGGCCTCGAGGTCGTCCTTCGTGAACCACGCCGTGCCGTAGATCCGCTGCAGCATCTGGCGGCGCTCGTCGCCCCGCCAATAGGCGCCCGCCGCGTGCAGCAGCTTGAAGTGCTTGATGCGTCCCGTGCTCGGCACGTGCGGCCCGCGGCACAGGTCCACAAACGGGCCGTCGGTGTAGATCGAGATGACCTCGTCCGGGCCAAGATCGTCGATGCGCTCGAGCTTGAGCGGATCGTCGGCGAAGCGCCGCTTGGCCTCCTCCCGCGTCACTTCCTCGCGCACGAACGGGTAATCCGCCTGCGCCACCTCGCGCATCTTGGCCTCGATCTTTTCCAGATCCTCGGGGCTAAACGGGGTGGGGATGTCGAAGTCGTAATAGAAACCGTCGTCGATGGGGGGCCCGAAGCCGATCTTCGCGTGCGGGAACAGTTGACGCACCGCAGTGGCGAGCACGTGGGCGCTGGAATGGCGCAGCACGTCGAGCGCCTGGGGGTCCTTGTCCGTGAGGATCGCCACCCGCACGCTCCCCATGTCCCCCGGGAGGGGACGCGCGAGGTCCAGCACCTGGCCGTCCACGCGCACCGCGAGCGCCGCTTTCGCCAGCCCAGGGCCGATCGCCCTCGCGAGGTCGGCGCCGGTCGAGCCTGCCGCGAGGCGCTTCTCGCTCCCGTCGGGGAGCGTGACCTGGATCTCGGCAGCGGGCATCTGCTCAGTGCAACAGGCATTAGCTCACCGACCCCCAAGGACCCCAACTCCGATCTGCCCACCAGCCGGCGCCCTCAGCGGTGGGAGACGGCGGCCGTCCCGGAAGTAGAGCGCGAGGGCGAACGCGATCAGCGCGCCCACTGCGATCCAGCGGACGATGCGGCTGGCGGGCAAGACGTCTGGTTCGTCGGCCATGCGTGGGTATTCTAGCAACTTGCCGAAGGCGACGGCAGAGGACGGTAGAAGACGGTAAAGGGCGGTAGAGGCGGGTTTCTCGCGCGCCGACCTCTACCGCCTTCTACCGTCCTCTACCGTCTTCTACCGCCATATTATAGAGGAATGGCCGACTTCGAGCTCCCGCCCCAATACGCTCCCCGCGACGTCGAGCGCGGGCTCTACCGCCGCTGGGTCGATCGGGGCGCGTTCGCGCCCAGCCCGGACCCGCGGCGCGAGCCGTACGTCATCGTCATCCCACCGCCCAACGTGACGGCGGTGCTGCACATGGGCCAGGGGCTCAACAACGTGACCCAGGACGTGCTCATCCGGTTCGAGCGCATGCGGGGCCGCGCTGCGCTGTGGCTCCCGGGGACCGACCACGCAGGCATCGCGACGCAGAACGTGGTGGAGCGGATCATCGCGAGCGAGGGCAAGAGCCGTTTCGACCTCGGCCGCGAGCGGTTCGTGGAGCGGGTGTGGGCCTTCGTTCGCGAGACGGGGAACACCATCCTCGAGCAGCTCAAGGTGATCGGCTGCTCGTGCGATTGGAGCCGCACGCGGTTCACGCTCGATCCGGACTACTCGCGGGCCGTGCGCGAGGTGTTCGTGCGGTTGTGGGAGGAGGGGCTGATCTACCGGGGCCATCGGGTAATCCATTGGTGCTCCCGCTGCCTCAGCGCTCTGTCGGACGAGGAGGCGGAGGCCGGGGAGCCCGAGACGGGCAAGCTGTTCTACATCCGCTATCCGGTGGAGAACGGACCTGCCCCTTATCTCACGGTCGCCACCACCCGGCCCGAAACGATGCTCGGCGACACAGCGGTGGCGGTGAACCCGAACGACGCGCGCCACCGGGCGTTCGTGGGGAAGACCGCGCGGCTGCCGATCACCGGCATCCCCATCCCGATCATCGCCGATGAGGCGGTGGACCCCCTGTTTGGGACCGGGTTCGTGAAGGTCACGCCCGCGCACGACGCCGCGGACTTCGAGATCGGCGTCCGCCACAAGCTCGACATGCCGCTGATCATGCGGGAAGATGGGACGATGGGAGACGAAGGCGGTCGGGCGGACGGGCGGACGGGCGGTCAGAGGGTGCCGAACGAGCTCCTCGGCATAGACCGGTTCGAAGCCCGCGAGCGGATCGTGGCTATGCTGCGCGAGCAGGGGCTGCTCGAGAAGATCGAGCCGCACACCTACTCGCTGCGCCGCTGCTACCGCTGCGACACGATCGTCGAGCCCCGGCTCAGCGACCAGTGGTTCGTGAAGATGAAGCCTCTCGCCGAGCCTGCGCTCCGAGCCTACCACAAGGGGGAGATCCGCCTCGTCCCGGAGCGATGGGGCGCGACCTACGAGCACTGGTTGGAGAACATCCGCGATTGGAACATCTCACGGCAGCTGTGGTGGGGCCACCGGATCCCTGTGTTCACGTGCGCCGAGTGCGGCGAGCGGTGGGCCGACCGTCACGACCCCTTGAGTTGCCGGAGGTGCGGCGGAACGGTGGAGCAGGACCCGGACGTGCTCGACACCTGGTTCTCATCCTGGCTGTGGCCATTCGCGACCCTCGGCTGGCCGGACCAGACACCGGACCTGAGCCGCTTCTATCCCGGCCACACGCTCGTAACAGCGCCCGAGATCCTGTTCTTCTGGGTCGCCCGGATGATCATGGCCGGCTACCACTTCCTCGGGAAGCGCCCCTTTGCCACGGTCTACCTGCACGGCACGGTGCGCGACATGCAGCACCGTAAGATGTCGAAGTCGCTCGGCAACGGGATCGATCCGCTCGACGTCGTCCGGGTGTACGGGGCCGACGCATTGCGCTGGACCGCGATCGCGGGGATTTCCCTCGGGTCGGACCTGATCCTCGACCCGAATGACCTCGACACCACCTTCGCGCCCGGCCGCAACTTCGCCAACAAGCTGTGGAACATCGGGCGATTCGTGCTCGCGCAGCTCCCGGAGTCGGTGCAGCCGATCGAGTCGATCGACGTGAAGGCGCTCCCCCTTGCCGATCGCTGGATCCTGTCGCGGCTCCAGGCCACGGTCGCCGAGGCGACCCGGTCTCTCGAGCAGTTCCGGCTGGATGAGGCGGCGAAACGCTGCTTCGAGTTCGCGTGGAAGGAGCTGGCCGACTGGTATGTCGAGGCGGTGAAGCCTCGCCTGGCGGCGGCAGCCGCTCAGGCCGTGCTCGCTTACTGCTTCGATACCGTGCTGCGACTGCTCCACCCGGTAGTCCCGTTCATCACTGAGGAGCTGTGGCAGAAGCTGCCGGGTCGGAAGCCGGACGAGCTGCTGATCCTGGCAGCATGGCCCCCCACCGAGCTCGAGCTCGCCGACGCGCAGGCCGACCAGGAGTTCCCCCTCGTCCAGGAGGCGATCTCGTCGATCCGGATGCTGCGCGCCGAGTATCGTGTGCCGCCGAAGGCGCGGCTGCGCG
>QHVD01000091.1:6652-7937 GCA_003222235.1 Gemmatimonadota bacterium
GGACGGGAGCGAGGTCTTCGTGGCGCTCGAGGGCGAGATCGACGTGCAACGAGAGTGCAGCCGGCTCGCGGGCGAGCTGGCGCGGCTCGACCGGCAGCTCTCCGGGCTCGAGGCGAAGCTCGCGAACCAGGACTTCATCGCGCGGGCGCCGAGCGAGGTGGTCGCCAAGGAGCGCGAGAAGGAGCGGGGATGGCGAGACCAGCGGCAGGCGCTGGCCGACAAGCTCAAGTCGCTCGGCTGCTCCTGACCGCGCTGCTCGCCGGCGGAGGCGGGGGGGGCTGCGCCAACCCGGGCGAGCCCCCCGGCGGGCCGCCCGATAAGGCGCCGCCGCAGATCGTGAGAGTGGCGCCGGAGTCGGGGACCGTCGTCCCCGACTTGAAGGGCGACGCGGTCATCCAGTTCAACGAGGTGATTGACGAGATGCCGGGCGGGGGGGGCGGTGGTGGCGGAGCGAGCGCGGTGACCGGGCTCGCGCGCCAGGTGGTGCTGTCGCCGGCATCTCGTCAATGGCGATCCACGTCAAGCCCGCCGAGGGCTGGAAGCGGAACCGCGTGTACCACCTCGAGCTGCTCCCCGGAATCACGGACCTGCGGCGCAACGTGATGAAAAAAGGGGCGACGTTCGTCTTCGCGACCGGCCCCGCGCCGCCCCAAGCCAGTGCGTCGCTCACGGGCACTGCGCTGCTCTGGGTGGAGCAGCGCATGTTGCCCGGCGCGGTGATCCGCGCGGCTCCGATCCCCGACACGGTCGCCTACGTGGCCATCGCCGATTCGGCGGGGGATTTTCGGCTCGCCGCGATCCCGCCCGGGCGCTACCTCGTCTGGGTGATCCAGGACCAGAACAACAACCGGCAGCTCGACCGCCGCGAGGCCTTCGACTCCACGACGGTGACGGTGGACTCGACGGCGAGCGCCGTGCTGTTCGCGTTCCCGCACGACAGCGCGGGTCCACGGATCAAGAGTGTCGAGCCGGTGGACTCGCTCGCGATGGGTGTCAGCTTCTCACAGCCGCTCGATCCGCGCCGGATGCCCGATACCGCGCGGGTGCGGGTGTTCGCGCTCCCCGACACGACGCCGGTCCCGGTGAAGGCAGTGCTCGCGCAGGCGGACTACGACTCGATCCGGGCGAAAGCCCAGGCGGCCGCCGACTCGCTGCAGCGCGCTCGCGACACGACCGCCCGCAAGGACACGACCGCCCGGCGGGCGCCCGCCGGAGCGCCCACGCCCCCAGCGCGCCCGCCGAGTCGGCCGCGTCTCCCCGCCCCTCCCTCCCGTGCGCCCGCAGG
>QHVD01000306.1 GCA_003222235.1 Gemmatimonadota bacterium
CACTGAACGAAACGCTCGCGGCCCTCGAGGCGGACCATCAGTTCCTGCTCGAGGGCGGAGTGTTCACGCCGGATCTGATCGAGACCTGGCTCACCTATAAGCGCGCAAAGGAAGTGGACCCGGTCGCGCTGCGCCCGCACCCGTACGAGTTTTTCCTCTACTACGATGTCTGACGGTAGAGGGCGGTAGAAGACGGTAGAAGACGGTAGAGGGCGGTAGAGGGGTGGCAACCTCTACCGCCCTCTACCGTCTTCTACCCCCCTCTACCGTCCTGTATCTTTTCGCGCATGTCTGAGGCCCGCGACATCTTTGACGAGCTGAAGAAACGCGACGTGCGATTCCTGCTGCTGCAGTTCACCGACCTCTTGGGCGTGAACAAGGCGGTGGAGGTCCCCGCCTCGCAGTTCGAGAAGGCGTTGGCGGGGGAGGTGACCTTCGACGGCTCGGCGCTCGAGGGGTTCGCCCGGGTCGAGGAAGCGGACGCCCTGCTCGTTCCCGATCTCGCCAGCTTTCGCGTGTTCCCCCGGGAGGTCGCGGCGGCGGAGGATAAGGGGGGGGAAGGGCAGCGGGGCGGGGCCGTGGCGCGGATCATTTGCGACATCTGCTACCCCGACGGCCGGCCGTTCGAGGGCTGCCCCCGCACCACGCTGAAACGGCAGGTCGAGCGGGCCGCCGCGCTGGGCTCCGCGATGCGCGTCGGCTGCGAGGTGGAGTTCTTCATTTTCGAGCAAACCGAGCGCGGCGAACCCACGACGCGGACGCTGGATGCGGGCAGCTATTTCGACCTGGTCCCGGTCGATCGGGGGGAGACGGCGCGCCGGATCATCGTGGCGGTCCTGGAAGAGATGAAGCTCAACGCGGAGGCGTCGCATCACGAAGTGGCCGGCGGCCAGCACGAAATCGATCTGGGCTACGCCGACGTGCTGACGATGGCCGACCACCTGGCGACGCTACGCTTCGTGGTGCGCACGATCGCCGTCCGCCACGGCCTCGTGGCCACCTTCATGCCGAAACCGATCTACGGCCGCAACGGCTCAGGGATGCACACCCACCAATCCCTCTTCGCCAAGGGGAAGAACGCGTTCTTCGATGCCAAGGGGCCGATCCAGCTCTCCGAGGTCGGCCGCTGGTACATCGGCGGGTTGCTCCGGCACGCGCGCGGATACTGCGCGGTCACCAATCCGCTGGTGAATTCGTACAAGCGGCTGGTGCCGGGGTACGAGGCCCCGGTCAACGTGTCGTGGTCCACTCAGAACGTGTCGCCGCTCGTCCGGGTGCCGGCGCAGCGCGGCGAGGCGACCCGCTGCGAGAACCGCATGCCCGACCCGTCCGCGAATCCCTATCTGGGGCTCGCCGTGCAGCTGGCAGCCGGTCTCGCCGGGATCCGGGAGCGGATCGACCCCGGCGAGCCGGTGAACAAGAACATCGCGCGCATGTCGTACCGAGAGCGTCGGCGGTACCGCATCGACGACCTGCCGCGGGATCTGCACGAGGCGCTCGACTACCTGGAGAAGGACGCGGTGGTCCGCGAGGCGCTGGGCGACCACATTTACGAGCGTTACCTCGACGCCAAACGCGAAGAGTGGCAGGAGTACATCGGGCAGGTCAGCGAGTGGGAGCTGAATCGGTATTTGGGGCAATACTGAACTAAAAGAGACGTGAAAAAAAGACGTGGAAAAGAGGCGTGGAAAGGAGGCGTCAAAAAGAGACGTGTTCGCGTTTTCACGCTTTCTTTTCACGCCCGTTCTTTCACGTCTTCTTCTCACGTCCTCTTTCAACGTCTCTTTTTCACGTCTTTTTTCCACGCCTCCTTTCCACGCCTTCTTTTCACGCTTCTCGTGGTTTCCTGCGACGTCTCCCGGCCCGGCGACACGCAGGGGGTCCAGAGTTACGGGCGCTGGGAATGGCACGGGCGCCTGGCGGTCGAGCCCGACCTCCGGCTGACCCTCGTCCGGATGCGGATCGACACGGCCCGGGGCGGGGGCGATGTGGTGCTGGCGCGCTACGACTTCAACCCTTCGGCCGCCGAAGGCGACGAGTACGCGCTCACGATTGGGCTCGAGCTCGGCCGGGTGCGCGACCTGAAGGCGAACACCTCCTACACGCTCGGTCCGCCCCCGGGGCGGATTCCGGCGGTCGCCACGGTCGCGTGTCTGTGCCGGCCGCTCAAGCCCGATTCGGTCCGCGGCGCGTTCCTGCTCGCGACCCGCGGGCTGCGACAGCTGACGGGGCGCATCGACGCGACGCTGTATTTTACCGAGTGGAACGACAGCTCCCGGCACGTCATCTATTCGCTCCGACAGCGCATTGACGCGATCAAATAAGGCGATCACGCGGAAGGGCGGGCGGGCGGTCGGCATGTCACTGCTACTCCTGTCCGCCAGTCCGCCCGTCCGTCTGTCCGCCCAGGTCATCGACACCGTCGTCGTCGTCAACCGCAACGTCTTCGACCTCGAAGCGGACGGCGCGGCCCCGGGATTCCTGGCGCGCCTCGCGAACGCGCTGCACGTCCGCACCCACCCCTGGGTGATCCGCCGCGCCCTGCTCGTGAATCCCGGCGATCCATACGACTCGGCGCGCGTCGCGGAGAGCGAGCGCGCGCTGCGTGGCTTGTTCGTGTTCAGCCGGGTGCGGCTGGACACGGTGCGCATCCGCGGCCGCCTGGCGTTGCGCGTCGAAACCACCGACGGCTGGAGCACCAAGCCGCAGCTCGGGTACTCGTCCGCGGGTGGCGCCGTGTCGTGGCTTGCGGGTCTCGTGGAAGAGAACCTGCTCGGCACGGCCACGTCGCTCACGGCCGTGTACAACAAGACCCCGGACCGGAGCATCTTCGATCTCGGCTACCTGAACCCGCACTTCGTGGGGCGACGGGCGCGGCTGCAGGGGGAGTACGCCAGCAAGTCGGACGGGAAGCGGGGCGTGTGGTTCGTCGGCGTGCCGTTCTACGAGACGGCCGCGCGCGCCGCGCTCGCCACGGACGGCGAGGCGGCTTCCGAGCGAGTGCTGGTGTTCCGGGACAGCGCGTTGTACACGACGGTGGAACGCCGGGCGTTGCGGCTCGGCGTCACCGCAGGTTTCGCGCCCCACGCCACCAGCCGCGATTACGTCCGGCTCTGGCTCGGCGGCCAGTGGCGGCGTGAGGACTTCGACACCACCACCACGGCGCTCCCGCGCTCGGTGTTCGGGACGCTGGGTGGCGGCGTGGACGCCGGCCACGTGCGGTTCCAGGTGCTCGAGCGCTTCAACTCGTACGCGCGGCGCGAAGACGTGGACGTGTCGCAGCTCCTGCACGTCGGACTCTGGGCCGCGCCGCGGGCGTGGGGCTACCCAGCGGACCAGGCGGGCGTCGGGCCGGAGCTGAGCTGGCAGGTGGGCGCGCGGTGGACGAGCGGCTTCGCGGTGCTCCGGGGCGCGGCCAACGGTGTGTACGGTGCCAACGGACTCGACTCCGGGCGCGTCGCGGGGAGCTTGACCGTCGCGAGCCAGAGCCTGCCTCGCCAGACTCTGCTCGCCCACCTCGAAGGGCGCGCCCTGCGCCGCCCGAACCCGGGGGCCGAGTTCGACCTGTGGCTCCTCCAAAAGGGACCGCGCGTCTTCGGCATCCACCAGTTCACCGGGACGCGCATGGTGTGGGTCGTGGTGGAGGACCGCGTGCTCCTGAGCGACGAGCTGTGGGGCCTGGTGGGCGTCGGCGTGGCGCCGTTCTTGGACTACGGCGGCGCGTGGTACGCGGAAGGGTTCCGGGACTTGGCCATTCCGACCGAGCGGCCCCGGCTCGGTGGCGACGTGGGGCTGTCGCTGCGCTTCGGG
>QHVD01000307.1 GCA_003222235.1 Gemmatimonadota bacterium
AAATACCTCCTCGAACTGCACCGCCCGGGTTCTCAGAATATCGGTGGTATCGAGGAAGTGCCCCAGCGCCGTGTTGCGACGACGAGCGAAGCCGATGCGCGTCAAGAACGGCTCGTAGCGTCCTTCCACCGTGACCGGATCGAGGACGGAGATCGAGTCACCCACGACGATCTCCAGGCGCTGCGTCAGGCCGGGCCGGACTGTGGTCTGGACCCGTCCCGGAGGATAGCCGATCGCGTGAGCTTCGACGATACGAGGGCCCGCCATGACGTCGCGGAGCGTGAAGCCCCCGGACTCATCCGCCTGAGTGCGGCTATCCGTGCCGATCGCGACCACGGTCGCTCCCGGGATCACGGAGCCGTTCCGGTTCCGTACGACGCCGGTGACAGCTCCGGTAGTGGCAGCAACGGCCAAGTCCAGGGCGGCGCGCCCGAACGCACGCCCGGCCAGATCCACCAGCACCATGCCGGCCGGGCCCTCGCCGGCCTTTCCCTGGAGGACCACCGCCACGTCCGTCGGGACGTTGCACAGCAACACGCGGCCGGACCCGTCCGATCGCGCAGCGGCCGCGCCCGGCTCGGCGCGGACGGACCCTGTGCCGAGGACGTAGATAGTCCAATGAGCGGTCACCGTGACGTTAGGCAACGGCTTGCTGTCGGCCGCGTCGCGCACCAGCCCGAGGATCGCGCCCGTCTCATACCAGGGATCGTGCGGACACAGCATGCGGTGCGCCGCCGCCGGACCCGGCGTCGCCAGGGCGACGACCGCCGTGCTGCCGGCCGCAACGTCCACGACCACCGGCGGTGCCGAGAGCCCGGTAGAATCGAGGACGGGATGATAAAACGTCAGTGTGTGGCGGCCGGGCGCCACGGCCGGAAGCTCAAAGCGTCCGTCGGCATCCGTGCGGGCCGTGCGGTTGGTGCCTTCGATCCAGACCTCGGCGCCCTCGAGCGGCGCCGCGCTGATCAAGCTGTCGTAGACGACCCCGCGCACGCTGCCGGTGCCGGTGCCGCCTTGGGCGACTGCATGTGCAGCGCAGGTCAGACTCCAGCTCACGAGGAGGGAAAACCCGACGGCGCGGCGAACTAACATGGCAATCAGATTATACGGTGAGGTCATCCCCTTGATGAGGGGCGTGCCGGCCATCCCGCCACGGAGGGGGGTCGAAGGCCGGGGGTTGACCTAAGTGCAACCGGCATTCTATTTTGCCAGTCTGTCTTGCGACTTTTTGCTCGAGCACATGCCGACCATTAACCAGCTCGTCCGGCTCGGTCGCCGGGACGTGGAGAAGAAGGAGAAGGCGCCCGCGCTGCGCGGCAACCCGCAGAAGCGTGGCGTCTGCACCCGTGTCTACACGACTACGCCCAAGAAGCCGAACTCGGCGCTGCGCAAGGTCGCGCGCGTGCGGCTCACGAACGGGTTCGAGGTAACGGCGTACATCCCGGGCGAAGGGCACAACTTGCAGGAGCACTCGATCGTCATGATTCGCGGCGGCCGCGTGAAAGATCTGCCGGGCGTGCGTTACCACATCATCCGCGGGACGCTCGATGCCGCGGGGGTGAACGAGCGCAAGCAGTCGCGCTCCAAGTACGGCGCCAAGCGGCCGAAGGCGGCGGCGACGTGAGCCGCCGCAAGAAGGCGGTCCGGCGGCCGGTGCCGCCCGATCCGCGCTACGACAGCCAAACGGTCTCCAAGTTCGTCAACAACCTGATGGAGCGCGGCAAGAAGTCGCTGGCGGAGCGGATCTTCTACCAGGCCATGGACATGATCGAGCAGCGCACCGGGCAGCCGGGGGTGAACGTCTTCAAGCAGGCGCTCTCCAACGTAAAGCCCGCGCTGGAGGTGAAGTCGCGTCGCGTGGGCGGCGCGACCTACCAGGTGCCGGTGGAGGTGCGGCCGGAACGGCGCACGGCGCTCGGGATGCGGTGGCTGATCGAGTTCAGCCAGGTGCGCAAGGAGAAGACCATGGCGGAGCGTCTGGCCGCCGAGGTGATTCTCGCCTCGAAGGGTGAGGGCGAAACGATCAAGAAGAAAGAGGACACGCACCGCATGGCGGAGGCGAACCGCGCCTTCGCGCATTATCGGTGGTAGGGTCCGGGCACCCCGGGCTCGCGCCCGGGGTCAGCAGTCCCCGGTCACACAACTGACCCCGGGCGCAAGCCCGGGGACATCCCAGGGGGGCGACCCCCCGGATGGGAGCGGAGCGAGACCGGCCCGCTAGCGGGTGCCTGGTCGCCCCGCGTTTTTGCTGTCTCTGGGGCGTGCCCCAACAAGGACGACATGCCGAGATCGACACCGCTCGAGAAAATTCGTAACATCGGCATCATGGCCCACATCGATGCCGGGAAGACGACGACTACCGAGCGGATCCTGTACTACACGGGCCGGACCTACAAGCTGGGCGAAGTCCACGACGGGACGGCCACGATGGACTGGATGGAGCAGGAGCAGGAGCGCGGGATCACCATCACCGCGGCCGCCACGACGTGCTTCTGGCCGCGCATGGGCCAGCCGTTTCGGATCAACATCATCGACACCCCCGGACACGTGGACTTCACGGTCGAGGTCGAGCGCAGCCTCCGGGTGCTGGATGGCGCCGTCACCATCCTCGACGCCGTGGGCGGCG
Source organism: Gemmatimonadota bacterium (assembly GCA_003222235.1). Lineage (GTDB taxonomy): Bacteria > Gemmatimonadota > Gemmatimonadetes > Gemmatimonadales > GWC2-71-9 > AG12. Next base: position 2,627 of record QHVD01000307.1, read on the forward strand.
TGGAGCCGCAGACCGAGACCGTATGGCGCCAGGCCGACCGCTACCACGTGCCGCGGATCATCTTCGTGAACAAGATGGACCGCGTCGGCGCCGACTTCGACCTGTGCCTCAAGATGGTGCGCGAGCGGCTCGGGGCGAACGCCGTGCCGATCCAGATCCCCCTCGGCTCGGGCGAGCTCTTCACCGGCGTCATCGACCTGATCCGCCAGGTCGAGATCGTCTACGACGACGAGTCGCTCGGGAAGAAGTACGTCGAGGGCCCGGTCCCGGCCGCCCTGAAGGACACCGTCGCCGACATGCGACACCACATGCTCGAGTCGGTCGTCGAACATGACGACGCGGTGCTCCACAAGTACCTCGAGGAGCACGAGCTGACCGAGGACGAGATCCGCAGAGTGGTCCGCAGGGCGACGATCGCCGGCAAGGTCGTGCCGGTGGTGTGCGGGGCGGCGTTCAAGAACAAGGGCGTGCAGGCGCTGCTCGACGCGGTGGTGGACTACCTGCCGTCGCCCGTGGACGTCCCGGGGGTCCAGGGCCACCTCCCGCACCACGACGCGACGCACGTCACGCGCCAGGCGTCGGACGACGAGCCGTTCGCGGCGCTCGCCTTCAAGATCATGACCGACCCCTATGTGGGGAAGCTGACCTTCTTCCGCGTGTATTCGGGCGTGCTGGGCGCGGGCTCCTACATCTACAACAGCACCCGGGACAAGCGGGAGCGCATCGGGCGGCTGCTGCAGATGCACGCCAACAAGCGCGAGGAGCTGGACGAGGTGCGGGCGGGCGACATCGCCGCGGCCATCGGGCTCAAGGACACGAAGACCGGCGACACGCTGTGCATCGAGAGCCACGCGATCATCCTCGAGGCGATGAAGTTTCCCGAGCCGGTCATCTCCGTCGCCATCGAGCCGAAGACCAAGGCAGACCAGGACAAGCTGTCGCTCGCGCTGCAGAAGCTGTCCGAAGAGGATCCCACCTTCCGGGTCTATACCGACGCCGAGACCGCGCAGACCATCATCAGCGGGATGGGCGAGCTGCACCTCGAGATCATCGTCGACCGGATGAAGCGGGAGTTCAAGGTCGACGCCAATATCGGCCGGCCGCAGGTGGCCTACCGCGAGACGGTTCGCAGGCGCGTCGAATACGTCGAAGGCAAGTTCATCCGCCAGACGGGCGGCCGCGGCCAGTACGGGCACGTCGTCATCCACCTCGAGCCGGGCGAGCCCGGCACGGGGTTCGTGTTCGAGGATAAGGTCGTGGGGGGCGTGATCCCGAGGGAGTACATCGGTCCGGTCGAGCAGGGGGTGAAGGAAGCCCTGGAGAACGGCGTGCTCGCCGGCTACCCG
>QHVD01000308.1 GCA_003222235.1 Gemmatimonadota bacterium
GCTCGGCCTCCCGGACCAGGCGCCCGACCAGCCCGTGGCTCTCGCGGAACGGCACTCCGGCCTCCACCAGCAGGTCCGCGATGTCCGTGGCGCGCAGCGAAGCGTCGAGAGCGGCGCGCATCCGCTCGGGCTCGATCGTCAGCGCGGCGACTGCGCCGGTCACGGCGGGCAGCACCACCGCGAGCGTGTCGAAGGCGTCGAACAGGAGCGACTTGTCTTCCTGCAGGTCCTTGCTGTAGCCAGCCGGAATCCCCTTGAGCGTGGCCACCATGGCCACGAGGTCGCCGAGCAGGCGCCCCGACTTCGCGCGCGCCAGCTCGAACACATCCGGGTTGCGCTTCTGGGGCATCAGGCTCGAGCCGGTGCTGAAGTCGTCGGAGAGCTTCACGAACCCGTATTCCGAGCTCGCGTACAGGATCAGCTCGGCGCCGAGCCGCGAGAGGTGCGTACCCACGAGCGCGAGGGCGAACAGCACCTCGGCCACGAAGTCGCGGTCGCCGGTGACGTCCAGGGCGTTCGCGGAGACCGAGCGGAAGCCGAGCGCTTCTTTCAGCAGCACGCGGTCCACGGGAAAGCCCGATCCCGCGAGCGCCCCGGAGCCCAACGGCAAATCGGCCACGCGCCGCCGCGCGTCGGCGAGCCGCTGCCGGTCGCGCAGAATCGGCCAGGCGTGCGCGAGGAGCACATAGGCCCAGCGCACCGGTTGCGCCCGCTGCCCGTGCGTGTAGCCGGGAAGGAGAGCGTCGATCCCGTCGCGCGCCTTCGCCACCAGGACGCGGCCCAGCGCCGCCAGATCCTCATCGACCTGCTCGATGGCCTCCAGCGTCCAGAGGCGCAGATCGGTCGCCACCTGGTCATTGCGAGAACGGCCGGTGTGGAGCTTCCCCGCGACCCCTCCCGCCTCCTCGTAGAGCAGCCGCTCGACGAGCGAGTGCACGTCCTCGTCGGGCGCGCCCACCGCGGCGCCGTCCGCGAGCCGCTCGGCGACGCGGTCGAGCCCGTCGAGCAGCTGCGCCTCTTCCACCGAGGTGAGGACACCGACGCGCCCGAGGGCGTGCACCCACGCCTTACTCGCGGCCACGTCCTGCGGCCACAGCCGGTGGTCCACAGGCAGGCTTCGGTTCAGCGCGTCGAGCGCCTCGCTCGGCCCGAGCGTGAAGCGCCCGCCCCACATCTGGTGCGGTGGGGGTTGCGGAGGTGGGGGGGTCTCGGTCTCCGCTGCGCGTCGAGCCATCAGTCCGCCGCCGCGCCGACCGCCCCTGCGCGCTCCGTCGCGAGCCCTGCACCGATCTTGATCGACAGACCGTACAGGCGGATGAAGCCTTCCGCGTCCTTCTGGTTGTAGACGTTATCCTTGCCGAAGGTCGCGTACGAGCTCTGGTACAGCGCGAACGGGCTCTCGCGCCCAGCCACGGCCAGGCCTCCCTTGTAGAGCTTCAACCGCACGGCTCCGGTAACGCGCTTCTGGGTGCTCGCTACGGCCGCGTCGAGCGCCTCCCGTTCCGGCGTCCACCACCGGCCGTCGTAGACAAGGTCCGCGTAGCGCAGCGCCAGCTCGTCCTTCAACCGCAACGTGCGCCGGTCGAGCACCAGCTGCTCCAGCTCGCGGTGCGCCGCGTGCAGCAGCGTGCCGCCGGGGGTCTCGTACACGCCGCGCGACTTCATCCCCACGAGCCGGTCCTCAACCACATCGGCGCGGCCGACGCCGTGCCGACCGGCCGTCTCGTTCAGCGTCTCCAGCAGCTCGACGGGGCGGAGCGGCACATGATCCACAGACACCGGCGTCCCCTCCTCGAAGCCGATCTCGACCGTCACGGGTCGATCCGGCGCCTCGAGGGGGTTCGAGGTCATAACGAAGATGTGCTCGGGCGCTTCCTGCGCCGGATCCTCGAGGATGCCGCCCTCGTGGGAGCAATGCCACACGTTGCGGTCGGTGGAGTACGGCTTCTCGACGGTCGCCTGCACCGGGATCCGCTTCGCTTTCACGTAGGCGATGAGATCCTCGCGCCCCTTGAACTGCCATTCCCGCCACGGCGCGATGACCTGCAGGTCCGGCGCGAGGGCGGCATAGGCGAGCTCGAAGCGGACCTGGTCGTTCCCCTTTCCCGTGCAGCCATGGGCGAGGGCCTGCGCACCGACCCGCTCGGCGAGCGCCACCTGATGCGCCGCCATCACCGGTCGCGCCATCGCCGTGCCCAGCAAATAGGTGCGCGCGTACACCGCACCGGCGCGCAGCGTGGGAAAGACGAAATCGCGGACGAACTCCTCGCGCAGGTCCTCGATCACGCAGCCCGCGGCGCCGGAGCGCTCGGCCTTCTCGACGAGCCCGTCGAGCTCGCCGGCCCCCTGCCCGACGTCCGCCGCGAAACAGACAACCCTGGCGCCGTACCGCTCGCGGAGCCAGGGAACGATCGCCGAGGTGTCGAGTCCGCCCGAGTAGGCGAGCACCACCAACCGCCCCATGTGCGCTCCTTGCAGGTTTATGCAGTCAGATGCATAAAGATACAGAAGCCAGGTGGGCTGTCAACCGCCCTCACGCCGGGAGGCCGGCCGCCGCCTTGAGCCGAGTCTGCACCGCGCGCCGGGCGTGGCCGCTCCGCGTGATGACGAGCACCGCGTCGTCGCCGGCGATCGTCCCGACGATCTCCGGCCACGCCGCGGCATCCAGCGCCAGGCCCAGCGCCTGCGCGCCGCCGGCGGGCGTCTTCACGACGACGAGCGGACCCACGCCGTCCACGGAGACGAGGTGCGTGGGCAGCAGTTGCTCGAGGTGAGGGCGCATCGCCTGGGGGCCGTCGAGGGGGGGGGCGTAGTGCGAGCCCCCATCGGTGGCGCCCACCTTGGCGAGGCCGAGCTCGCGGATGTCTCGGGACAGGGTCGCCTGGGTGACATCGAAGCCTTCGGCCTTCAGGAGCTCGCGGAGCTCCTCCTGGCTCGCCACCCGTTCCGACCGCACGATCTTCAGGATGGCGGCGTGGCGCTGGGTCTTCATGGAACAACAAATCTAGCGCTGAGCCACACGCCCGGCGACGACGGTCAAGAGGGCGGTAGAGGGCGGTAGAGGGCGGTAGAGGGCGGTAGAGGCGAACACGGCGAGATCCGCCTCCTTACCCACCTCAAGCGACCCGATCTGGTCGTCGAGGCCCAGCGCGCGGGCCCCCTCAAGCGTGAGCGTGCGCAGGGCGTCCTCGCTGTCGAGGCCAGCGGCGACTGCTTCGGCCCGCAGGTTCATGTCCCCCACACTCACCACGGAGTCGGTCCCGAGCCCCACCGGCACGCCCGCGCGGCGCAAGGCCGCGAGCGGGGCGGTGCCGTGTCCGTGCGCGCGATTCGAGCGGGGGCAGTGGGCCACCGCCGCCCCGGAGTCCCCGAGGACTGCGATATCCTGCTCGTCAACCTGAACGCAGTGAATACACAACGTTCCACGTCCCACGACGCCAAGTTCCACGACATGGCGAACGGACCCGCGCCGTCGCGCACCAGCGCGGTTTCCTCGCGCGACTCGGCGAGGTGGACCGCGATGGGGAGCCGCTCCCGGCGGGCGAATGCCGCGACCGCCCGGTACAGCGGCTCGCTCACCGTGTAGGGCGCGTGGGGTGAAACGCCGAGGCGAAGATGCGAAGAAGCTAAGGGGCTAAGGCGAGACAATGCCCGCTCCATCTCGGCGATACTCGCCGTGCACTTCGCTGGGTCGGGTCCGAACACCTCCTGGTAGTAGATGCCGCGCCCGCCGAGGCGGG
>QHVD01000309.1 GCA_003222235.1 Gemmatimonadota bacterium
CCTTTGTCGCGTTCCCCAAAGGGGGTGCGATTGTGCCGTGACTTTTTGCTGCGGGGTAAAGTTGGCCTGCGGCGGCACACGACTTCTGTGATGGCGATCATGACTCTGCGGGCCAGCCGTTCATAGCTGGGTAAGCGAATGTGAACTGCGAAGTTCCGGGCAGCCCGCAGTCGGCCCTGAATAGCCCGGTCGTCTGAAAACCCTCTATCGAAAGTCGTAGTCGTCTCTATCGCGCCGGCGATGGTGCGGTTCCGGGTGCGACCCCAATATGGCCGAGGACCAGGAGCTAGTGGGTCCTCGCCCCGAGGTCCGGGGAGCAGTGACAAAGAAAGGTGGTTGTATGCAAGTTGCGAGTCGCCCCGTTCTCACGCGCGCCGCCATCGTGGCGGCGGCGCTGACCGCGCTGCTCTGCTTGCAACCGGAGCCTGCTCAGCCCGTCGAGCCGGCGGCGCCGGGGGCCGGTAGCACCCCCCGGGCGCTCGTCCTCTCGGACCAAGCGCGCCGCTACCTCGCGCTGCAATATCGCGCCGATCCCACCGAGTTCCTGGGCTGCATGATCGGCGAGCTCCGGGGCCGGTCCGTGGTGGTGTGGCGGATCGCGCCGGCCGACGTGGACCCCGCGCATTCGACCCCGACGCACGTCGTGGCCGAGCAGGCTTGCGAGGCCGCCGGGTGGTCGCCGACGATCGGGATGATCCACAGCCATCCGGACGGCGAGCGGTGCTGGTACTACTTTCCGGGCACCGAAGTCGCGAGCTCCGATGGCCAGGCGTTCGCGCGCCAGCCGTATGCAGTGGACGCGATCATGTGCGGCGAACACATCGTGTGGATCGGCCGCGACAAGGCAGAAAGGCAGCTGAGCCTGGTCGCGGCCGGCCAGCGAGCTGCTTCCGCTATCTCGAATCGGTGACGTCCCTCGAACCTCAATGGAGCATGTCATGAAAGCACTCGAGAGCCGTCCATGACCGGCGTCGCCCCGTGGCTCACCGCGACCGTGTGTTTCGTCGATCTGGACCAGCTCCCGCGCGACCTACGGCTCGAGGTGAGGACCGCGGGACGGTTGGTCGCCCCGAATTGCTACGATGTGGTGGCGTCGTATGCGCTCTCCTATTCCCAGGCGGCGCGGGGCACGGTCCCCGTGCTGGAACAGCTGTTTGCAAATCATCAGAACCTCGACGGACCGTGGAACCGACGGCCCCGGAAGCGGTGGCATACCCGGACCATGAGCGTCGGCGATCTGGTCGCGCTCACGCTGTCCGACTACCCGCCGAAGTGGTGGGCGTGCGAAGCGATGGGCTTCAGGCTATTGCGCGAAGACGAGAGAGGCCCGTTCACCGCCCGTTTCTTCGGAAAGCAAGCCGGGCCGGGCATCGCGCTACCAGGATTGGGGGAGGCCGCGAGACTCGTGAAACTGAGCCGCGCCGGATTTGCCGTCGTAAAAGCGACGGTCGCCGTGGTGATCTTCAGCGTTGGATTCACAGCGCTGGTGGCTACAGTCGCCCCGAATCGTTGGCGCAGTGACCTCTGCGAAACGGAGCTCTCATGTCTGTTGTAGACCGCAAGGCGTTCACCGTGGTCGAGCTGATGGTCGCCTTCCTCATCTTCGGCGTCGCGACTACGGCCATCGTCAATGCATTCGTGCTCCATCAGCGCACCGTCGGCGCGCAGGCCATGCGCATCGGCCTCCAGCAGAACCTGCGCGCGGGCATGGCGGTGCTGCCCGCAGAGCTGCGGGCCCTCGACGCGAGGGAAGGGGACATCCTGAAGATGTCGCCGACGTCCATCACGATTCGGGCACTGCGGCAGCTCGCGATTCTGTGTCAGGCGCCGGTGCTGGGTGGAGCGAGCGTGACCCTCACGGTGCGACAGACGCCGTTCTACGGGACGCTTTTCGACAACACGAAAGATGGCGTCCACGTCTTCTACGAGGGCGACGAGAGCACCCGCACGGACGATGCCTGGGTGTCGGGTAAGCTCACGTCGGCGCCCGTCACCGCGAAGTGCTCCGATGGGAAGCCGGCATACTCCGTTTCGGCCAGCTTGACGTTTGGGGCGTTGCCCGCGGTCACGGGCCAAATCGCCAGCGGTGCTCCCGTGTGGGGCCACAGGCAGACCACCTACGGAGTGCTTCAGGACACGGACGGGCGGTGGTATCTGGGGATGAAAGACTCTTCCGCCGCCATGACGCCGCTGGTCGGCCCGTTGGTGGGCAGTAACGGCTTGACGTTCACCTACTACGACGGGAACGGTGTCGTCACGACCGACTCGTCAAGAGTGGCGCGAATCGGCATCGCGATTCTCGGCCAGACCGCGACCCTCGTGCGGCAGGCAAATGCAACGCCCGCGTACGTGGTCGACAGCCTGTCTGTCGCCATGACCTTACGGAATAATCCCAGATGGTAAGGAGGGAACGCGGCATCGCGCTCGCGCTGGTGCTGATGACCCTGGTCGTCGGCGGTGCACTGATCGCGGGCATCCTGTTCGGGGGGACCCAAGAGCAGCGCGTGGCCGACAATACGCGCAACGCCGAACAGGCGTTTGGCACGGCGGAGAGCGGGGTCCAGGAGGTCGTGCGGATGTGGTCCCCCACCAGAATGAGCTTTCACGGATTGGTGGGGACAGACTCCATTCTCGTCGCGGACTCGCTCTCCCCGTGGAAAACGGGACGGTACAGCGGAACGGTCTACAAGCTGAGCAATGACCTGTACCTGATCGATGTGACGGGCAAGGATTCGGTGGGGCTCCGCCCGGCGATCCGCGGCGACGTGCCGGCGCGGGCTCGCCAGGGGCTGCTGGTGCGGATTCGCGCCGTCTCCTTTCCCGTGCCGGCCGGAAGAGCGGCGGTCACGGTCGGCATTGCCGGGGTCACGATGAACGGCAACTCGAGCGTGAGCGGGTATGACTCCATCCCACCGACCTGGACCGGTTGTCCGCCGCCGGATTCCGCGATCGGCATTCTGTCCTCGGGGCTAATCAAGACCAGCAACGGCGGGAATAAGAACGGGGTGCAGGGCGTGCCGCCCTGGAAGCAAGACAGCACGGTCGTGGACTCCAACTTCACGACCTTCGGCGGCGCGACCTACAACCAGATGGCGAGCGCCGCCACCATCACGCTCCCGGCGGGCTCGTACAGCCCGGCACCCGTCGTCACCAACGGGGTCTGTGATGTCAGCAACACGCTCAATTGGGGGGACGGCGACCATAC
>QHVD01000310.1 GCA_003222235.1 Gemmatimonadota bacterium
TGCCACCAGCATCGTTTCGATCTCTCGATCCCGTGGCTGGTTGCAACTCCCCTAGAAGATTGATGGCCCCGGCCATGGCGCCGTTCCGCGCGCGAGGGCATTATGAGGTCGATGGAACGGCTATGAGCGGCGTCGCCCCCTGGCTCACGGCGACGGTATTCTTCGCCGATGTGGAGCGGCTCCCGCGCGATCTGCGGCTCGAGGTAAGGGTCGCCGGACGATTGGTGAGCCCGCAGTGGTACGACAGCGTGGCGTCTTACGCGCTTCCCTATCCACAGGCGGCGCGGACG
>QHVD01000311.1 GCA_003222235.1 Gemmatimonadota bacterium
ATGTGCACGGCCGAACTCGACCCACGTGACGCGACCCGCCTGGACGCGCACCCGTTGCGACGCGCGCTTGCCGTCGACCACGACCGCCACAGTGTAGTCGCCCGGGTCCACGTCGCTGACCGCGAAGTGCTCCTGGTACACGGGGTCCGGATGGTTGTGCTCGCCGTACGTCTCGGCGTACGAGAACGGCGTCTCCTGCGGCTCGGCCTTGATGAGCCCGTAGATCCGAGCCTGCGGGGCGGGCCAGCCCTGCGCGTCCCACACCCGGCCGGCGACGATCCCCGTGCCCGGCAACGGCTGTATCCAGAGCTCGGGATTCACCGTGTACCTGGGGTAGCGCTCGTTCGGGTCCACGACCAGGGCCACGGAGTCCGGAGGCACGGCGTGGACCTCGAGGTGCAGATGGTCATTCGTGGCCCGCCCCGTGTTTCCGACCAGCGCGATCACGTCTCCGGCCTTCACCCGCTGCCCCACCGACGCGAGCAACCGGCTGTTGTGGTAGTAGGCCGAGCACAGGACCAGTCCTCTCACCTTGCGATCGTGGCGGATCGCGATGGTGTTCGACCCCTGCTCGGCGGGCCCGGCGAACACGACGACGCCGTCCCCGATGGCGTGCACCGGGGTCCCATCGGCGTTGTTGAACTCGACGCCCTGGTGCTGCTGGAAGTTGCCGCCCATCGTCGAGCCGTAGCGGTAGGTCTGGTCGATGTAGGGCTGGTCGCCGGGGGCGATGGGCCGCTGGAACCAGGTGTGCCGCATCCCCTGGAGCACCGAGTCCGGTGGCTGTTGATAGGACACGCCGACGAGCGTGAGTCCCTGGTCATAGCGGCACGAGGTGAGTCCCGTGGGGCGCCCGGCCGCGTACCAGCCTCCCGACAACGGCAGGAACGCCGTGGCAGCGGTCACGGGGTCGCAGAGATTGAGCCGGTCCCCGTCTTCGCCGTAGACGCCGAGGCGCGTCGCGGCATACACATGGCCGGGGGCGAGACGGTAGAGCACCTCGACCTCCGGCATGGCGATGCGGCAGCCCTTCACGACCCGCGCTACCGGGCAGGCGGGGCGCCCTTTCTTGTCCAGCCACGTTGGCTCCCCTGGGGTCGAGCCGGTACAGACCCTGCTCCGTGCCCACCCACACGACGGGCCCCGATTCAGGAGCGAGCGCGCGGAGGCGGTTCGCGCACTCCGCGTCGCCGCAGCGGGCCGGGGTCGGAAACTCCGTCCACGTGCGGCCGCCATCGGTGGAGCGCGCGACGCCGCGCAGGTGCCCCGCCCAGAGCGTTCCATCCGTGCCCGCCGCCAGGGCGAGGACGTACTGACTCCGGATGCGGCCCCAGTCGTGCCGCGTTGTCGTCGCTCCCGCGGAATCGGTGATCTCCGCCCAGGTCGCGCCCCGGTCCCAGGAGAGCTTGATCCCGTCCGCGGTCGCGATGTAGACCGTGTCTCCACGGGTGACGATGCCGTTCGGCGCCACGTACTGCCATTCGGGACCGAGCTCTTTCGACTCCCAGTTGGTCCAGGTCTTGCCGCCGTCCGCGGACAGCCCCCACCCGTTCCCCACGGTGCCGTACCAGATCTCGCCGCTCGGTCCGAAGGCGAAGGCGTGCACGAAATCCCAGGAGATCGACCGGGCCGCCGAGTCGGTCGAGTGTTTCAGGTGCTCCCAGGTCCCCGCTCCCGGCCTGAGCACGAAGATCCCGTCCCCGTAGCTTCCAACCCAGATGGCGCTGTCGGGGGCGCGGGCGAGCGCGAGCACGTGGACCCCGAAACCGGTCGCGTCCGGGAGCGGGGGAAGGGCTTGGGGACTGGTGGGAGTTGGTGCCGCCATGAGCATCAAGCCCGCAAGAAGTGCGGAGTGCGGAGTGCGGAATGCGGAATGGACCGTGCTGCCGTCGAGACCGCGAGCCAGCCAGGCGGATCGAACTTTCCCCTGCAATTCCGCACTCCGCATTCCGCACTCCGCATTCCGCACTGGTTCAGCCTCTCGGCGTGTAAATCGTGGGCATCAACCGGATCTCCGTGACGTCCAGGCGGGGCGGCTGGGTGACGGCATACAGCACGGCCGCGGCGACGTCCTCGGCCCGCAGCATGGCCTTCCGCTTCGTGAAGCCGGGCTTCGAGTCGGGGTCCACCGGGTCCCACATCTCCGTGTCCACAGGGCCGGGCGAAATGAGGGTGACGCGGACGCCGGTGCGGGCGAGGTCCACCTGGAGCACCTCGTGCATCCCCCGGAGGCCGAACTTGCTCGCCGCATAGGCGGTCGAGCCGGGGTAGGCGACGTGATCGGACACGGAGCCGATCGTCACGACGTGGCCGGCGCCGCGTTGGACGAGATGCGGCACGACGGCGCGCGTGACGAGGAAGGCCCCCGTGAGGTTCACCGCGATCGCTCGAGCGAACTCGGCCGGCGATATCTCCTCGATCCGCTTGATGAAGAAGAGGCCGGCGTTGTTCACGATGATGTCCGGGACGCCGCGCTCGGCGAGGACGCGGCCGACCGCCCGGTCAACGGCTGCGGGATCCGTCACGTCGCACCGCAGGTCGGTGCGGGTTTCGGTGGCGCCGTCGGCGAGGCTGCGGGCGAGCCGCACCACGTGGGCCCCGGCCGCTTCCAGGGCGCCGGCCACGGCGAGCCCGATCCCGCGCGACGCACCGGTGACGAGGGCGAGCCCACCGGCGAGCGGCGCGGGGCTCACTCCAGGCCCCGGCCCCCGTACACCAGCCTCAGGAACTCGTCCCGGGTTTTCGCGTCCTGGAGCAGCGCGCCCCGCAGCGCGCTCGTGACGGTCTTGGAATTCTGCTTCTCCACGCCGCGCATCATCATGCAGAGGTGGTAGGCCTCGATCACGACGCCGACGCCGCGCGGGTCGAGCACCTCCATCAGCGCGTCGGCCACCTGGTCGGTCAACCGCTCCTGCAGCTGGAGCCGGCGCGCGAACACCTCGAGAACCCGCGGGATCTTGGACAGCCCCACCAGCCGGCCGTTGGGGAGGTAGGCAATGTGCGCTTTCCCGAAGAACGGCAGGAGGTGGTGCTCGCACAGGGAATAGATCTCGATGTCGCGCACGCACACCAGGTTCTCGTGGCGCTCGGTGTAGAGTGCGTCGCCGATCACGTCGGCGACCGACATGTCGTAGCCGCGCGTGAGCCACTTGAGCGACGCCTCGACGCGCGCCGGCGTCTGGCGCAGGCCCTCGCGGGCCGGGTCCTCGCCCAGGAGCCCGAGGATCTCCCGCACCAGCGTCTCGAACGGCGTGGGTGCGCCGGCGTCCGGGGCCGCCGGGTGCGGCGCGCCGTGCCCTTCGTGGAAGCTGTGCAGGCTGGCGGACTTGATCTGGTCACGTCCCATGGTCGTCCACGTACTCTCCGCGTGCGGCGCGACGCCGCGCGGCTTGTTGGCCATCCAGTGCAGGACTATCTTCGGCGCACGTGAACCTAAAGCTACTCGCTTTTCTGTCCACGGCAGGAGGCTCCGCGCTGTCCGCGCTGTGGACGTTTCCGAGCCTCCTGGCGTCGGCGTTCCTGGTCGCGTGGGGTGCGGAGGCCGCGCAGTTCCTCATCTCTCAGGGCCTGGCGCTCGCCATCCTCGCCTGGCTGCAGACCCTGCCGGAGTTCGCCGTCGAAGCCGTGATCGCCTGGGACGCGGGCCGGGATCCGGAGCGCGCCCATCTCGCGATCGCGAACCTCACCGGCGCGATCCGGCTGCTGCTCGGCCTGGGCTGGCCGATGGTCTACGTCGTCTTCGTCGCGGCCGGCCGCAAGACGCGGTCCGGGCGGCCCCGCGCGATCCGGCTCGAGCCCGAGCACGCCGTGGAGATCGTCGGGCTGGTGCCGCCGCTCCTCTACTTCGCCTGGATCGTGCTGAAGCAGAGGTTCACCTGGGTGGACGCGGTGGTGCTTATCGGCCTGTATCTCGTCTACCTGTGGGTGCTGTTCCGCAATCCGGTCCGCGACCCGGACCAGGTCGGGGACCTGCCGGCGATCTCCCGCTGGGCCTACACGCGACGCGGCTGGCGCCAGCGGGCGGCGATCGGTGGGCTGTTCGCCGCGGGCGGCTCGTTGCTGTACGCCACGGCGCATCCCTTCCTCGAATCGATGCTCGCGGTCGCCGCGCTGCTGGGGTTTGGACAGTTCTTCCTCGTGCAGTGGGTCGCGCCGTTCCTGTCGGAGTTTCCCGAGATGGTGTCCACGCTCGGCTGGGCGCGGCGCGTGACCCGGGCGCCCATGGCGCTGATGAACCTCGTCTCGAGCAACATCAACCAGTGGACCGTCCTCGCCGCCATGATCCCCCTCGTGTACGGCTACTCCAGCTTGCATCACCACGGGGCCTGGCGGGACTTTCGGTTCGACGACGCCCAGCGGCTCGAGGTCCTGCTCACGCTGCTGCAAACCGGGCTGGGCGTGATGCTGCTCGCGAAGATGGAGTTCGACTGGCACGACGCCACGATCATTCTCGTGCTGTGGCTCGTGCAGTTCGTGCGGCCGGACATGCGCGAGGAAGTGGCCGTCGCCTACGCGCTCTGGATGACGATCCTCGCGATCGGCTTCGCGGTCCGGGGAAAAACGCTGCTCGCGCCGAAGTACTTCTGGGAGACGGTGAGAAAATGAATGCGGAGTGCGGAGTGCGGAATGCGGAATTGAAAAGCCGGGTTCGATCGCCGATCACAACCGGCCGGTTCGACGGTCGCTCGATCAATTCCGCATTCCAGATTTCGGAAAAACGATCGGCCGGCACCGCCTAGGGCGGCCCGGCCGACCGGTACATCAGGAACGGAGAGGATTATTGAAGCCCGAGCGTAATGACTGGTCCCTCACTATGGCGTCTGCCTTCCCCGCGTAGGGGCATGACATCGGTCACAGTATCTGGGTCCACGACCGAGCCTGTTGGCTCAATAATTAGACTCCCCGCTCCTGAGCACGAACAATATGGCGGAGCCGGCAAACGTCAAGCAAAGGGCGCGTCGGGGAGCGTCAAGCCGAAGCACCGGATAAGGATAGAACGCGAATGAACCTGACACTGATTAGCGCAATCGTGCTCCTCGCGGCATGGATGGTCGTCCTATTCGTGGCACACGTCGGGAGCGGTCCGGTGCAGCTCCTGTACGCCGCCGCCGTGGTGCTG
>QHVD01000312.1 GCA_003222235.1 Gemmatimonadota bacterium
CCCGGTACAAGTCGCCGCGCCGCAACGACCCCGCTCGCTACTCGGTCTCAGGCCCGGGCGCCCGGAACTCCAGCACCTCGGCCATCTCGGCGTTCAGGCGATCTGCGGCGGCGTTGATACGCTCGACGTCGCGGGCCTGTTCAACTGCCCGAGCGCGCCGCCGAAAGTGCCGGCGCAGCACGCGCTCGATGTACCCGGAGCGGGAATCTCCCGACCCGGCGTAGCGGTCCAACTCCCGGAGCACGTCCTCAGTCAGTGTGATAGAAGTCTTCCGCTTCATACTACCAATCTACTACCCCTCAGCTCCAGGACAAGTCCGCATCTCTGATACCTCGACGTCTTCAGCGTGAGCGGGCCGATCACGGAGGCATCCGCCGGCCGGGCTTGACAATTGGTTGCGCTCGGGGCAAAGTAATTTCGGGCGGTGAGTCCCGAGTCCAAGTACCGGGTTGGAGACGTTGTCCCGGGGCGTCAGGACTTTAGCTCTCTGAGCTACCCAATCCTGCTTGCAGGAGCGCCCTCTCCATTGGGCCACCGCCCTTTCCCCCCTCCCAACTGTCTCGATCGGGCTCCGGCTACGGTCAGAGGTTTTGCTACACCGCTCGGCTTCGGGAGGCCTTCTCCGTCCAGCTGGGTCCGCCTGACTGCCGCCGTATTGGGCCCGCTTACACGCAAAGTGGGTTCACGCTAGACGCCTGCCCCGTTGTTCGCGGCTGAAGCCGCGGCTCGGCCCCTCCCCGCTGAAGCGGGTGATGAACAACCCCGGCCGGTTTACCGGCCAGAGGCCCGGCAAGTGTAGGGGCGCAGCATGCTGCGCCCCTACTCGCGCCCCCACCGCGGCGCGCATCCTCTCTCTTTAAGAAGCGCGGGCCTTGTCAGACGCGGCCTCCGAAGTCGCGCTGATCAGCGTCTTCACTATGGGCTCCGGGAACAGTCACAGACCGGACAGCCCTTGTCGAATACGACCCGCCAGTGGCCGTCGGGATCGCGACGCCAGATTGAGTTGAAGGTGGCGATTTGACGACCGGCGGGATCCCGCACAGGCCCCGTACTGAGGGCAAGGGTTCCCGATTCGAGGACTTCCACGACTTCGGGGCTCCAGGAGAACGGAGCGGCACGGCCCTCAAAGAAGGGGTGCCAGCCTGCCGCGACAGCCGCCCTCCCATGCAGTGTACCGCCGCGACCAAAGAAGACCGCATCCACAGCCACGTAGGTCGCGAACGCCTGGGTATCGCGGGCGGCGAGCGTTTGGGCAAAGGCGCTCTCGGCTGCGAAAACCTGCCGGGCCAGCGCCTGCCGGTTCTCCGCCTGGGCGCTGACGACGGCAGGCAAGAAGAGTGTGAGGGACGCCGAGTTCCGGAGGCGCATGAGACGGTCCTCAAGCGGAGGTAGCGGCGAACAGTGACGCGAATGACGGACAACGTCGCCGTCACCGCGGCGGGCGCATGGCCGAGCGACCTTGCCTGGCGATCAGGTCGAAACGGCGTCCCCAAGCTACTAGCACGGGACCAATTCCGTGGTCGTGGCCCTGGACTTCGGTCGTCCGAGGTCCCGGGCGTACTTGATGGCCCCCCGGCTCTTGTATTTCTCCAGGTAGGCTCGGTCAACGGCGTCCTTCAAACGCTCGCTTCTGGTTTGGACGGCGCGGACGGGGATCTCGCGCCCGGCGACCTGGATGGTGCCGCGTGGCTCCTTAAGGAACGTCCGGTACCAGCTGCGCGGCTTCAGGCTCCAGGAGCGCACGAACACCCGTCCTTCCACCACGACGACCCAAATACCGATGAAGCGGTGCGGCTCGCTGCCGGCCCGAATGTGCAGGATTTTACCGTCGCGGATCGCGACCAGAATGCCGGCCGGGAAACGTCGCGTCGCCCCGCGGAGAGCGGTCATCCGCAGCGGGCGTCGGAGCACGGGACAGCGCCCCGCTCAGGTCGCGTGCGCCACCTCGTACAGATATTCGACGTACGAGCGCACGGCGCCGTCGATGCCCTGGATTTTCGACGTCGTCGACTCGATGACGTAGTACTCGTCGGGCGCGTGCGCGCCGCTGCCGTGGCCCAGTCCGAAGTGGCCCGCGGCGAGCCGCAGCGGATCACCGGTGAACACATAGCCCGGCCAGGAGCCGGCATTGCGCGGCAGGACGATCGGGTCGATCCGGGAGCGGCGGTACACCGTTTCTTGCGCCCGGATGACCATCGCGTCGGCGGGCGTGCTGGTGGGATCGTAGCCGCCCGTCATGTTGACCTCGATGTCCCCGAATCCCCGCTTCGCCAGGTGCGCCTTGAGCGCGGCCAGGGAGTCGGCCGCCGTCATGTCCGGCACGAGCCGCAGGTCGAGCTTGGCCACGGCCCGGTGGGGGAGGATGGTCTTGCCACCCGGACCGGTGTATCCACCGACCAGGCCCTCGATATTGACCGTGGGGCGCGACACCAGCAGCTCCAGCGCCTCCGGCCAGCTCACGTCGCGCACCCAGTGCTCCACGCCGAGCAGCTGCTTCGCCGCGTTCTCGTCGAGACGACGCGCCGCTTCCGCGACCATCGCCTTTTCGCTCGAGGAGAGCGGACGCGCCTTGTCGGCATAATTCTCGATCGCGGGGTCGTTACCGTCGGGCGAAACCAGCGTCGCGAGCGCCTCCACCAGGTGCCACGCCGGGCTGTCCACGCGTGCCTTGTTGCTCGAATGAATGTCTTGGCGCGGCCCGCGACCCCAGCGCTCGCCGCTCGACACGAGCTCGCACTCGATCACGCCCTTGGCGCCGAGGGTGATCGTCACCTGTCCGTCGAGCCCCTGCGCAGCAGCAGGCATGAAGATTCCAAGCGAGCGCCCGAGGGCGGAGAGCACTTCCGGCCGGCGCACGATCTGGGGAAAGTGCGGCGAACCGATTTCCTCCTCGCCCTCAGCGACGAGCACGAAATTCACCGGGGGCTTGCGGCCCGCCGCGCGGATGGCGTGGAGCGCGGCGAGAAACGCTGCCTCCGGGCCCTTCTGGTTCACGGCGCCACGGCCCATCAGCACTTTTCCGAGCCCGGGCTTGTCGACGAGCGCGGCCGTCCAGGGCGGGGACGTCCACTCCGCCGGATCCGCCTGCTTCACGTCGTACATGAAATAGAGGCCCAACGTGCGGGGAGCGCCGGCGTCGAGTGTGGCGAAGATGCCCGGCTGACCGTCGGTGGGTAACCTCGTGACCTGACCGAATCCCGCCTCGCGCAAGAGCCGCATCGTAAGCTCGCAGCCCTCGTTCACGCCCCGGTTCTCGGCCGCGATCGACGGCTGCCGGATCCACTCCTGCAGGCGCTGCACCGCCTCGTCGTGACGCTTTTCGATCTGCGCGAAAATGGGAGCGAGGTCGTCGGGCTGATTCGTCCGGGCCCAGCCCGGCAGGGCGACGGCCGCCGCCGTGGCGGCCGCGTCCTGGAGGAAGACTCGTCGATCCATGAGTACGCTCAGGGACGGGGTTGCGGCACGATGCGCAGGTATGGTCGGGGAGCTTTCCAACCCGCCGGGAACGTGCCGTACAACTTCGACACCTTCAGATCGGTGTCGCCGATCACGGGGTAGTTCGGCGCGTAGCCTTGCGTCTCCTCGATGTCTTGCGACCAGCGCGCGTGACTCTCCACCGGATCGACGCTCAGGGCGACGACCTTGGCGCGCCGCTTGTCGAACTCCGGCTTGAGCTTGGCCATGTAGCCGAGCTCGGTCGTGCACACGGGCGTGAAGTCCTTGGCGTGAGAAAACAGCACGGCCCACGAGTCGCCGATCCACTCATGGAAGTGCATTTGGCGCATCACGTGTGTCAGCGCTGGGCGTTGGCCAGATCCCTGACCGCGGCGGCCAGCGTCCGCACCTTTTCGGACCCGGCTTCGGAAGTTACGGGCATGCCCCCGACGACTACTACCGGGGCCCGGCCGGTCGCTCCCCCGGCATCGCGGTCCAGCTGCGCCGCCAGCTGCGTCAGCGCATCCCGCCGCCCCTGCCCCGAAAGCCGCTCGGCGCGGGCGAGCGCATTCCTCGTGGCGGAGACCCGGTCGGGCGCGAGGCGGCGCGAACGCGCCAGCTGGTCCAGGTAGGCGCGCGCCACCACGAAGCTCGGCGGCCAGACCAGCTTCGGCTGGTCCTGGACGTTGAGGAAGTCGAAATGCACCAGCTTTGCCGCGTCGATCTCGTTCTGCGAGATGAAGCCGCTGGGCACGAGCTCGAACACGTCGAGCCCCCGCGCGATCTCCGAGCTCACTATGTACCCGTTGTGCCAGTAGGCGGACCACGACCCCGCGCCGACGAGCTTGGTCTCGAAGTAGGCGATCTCCGTCGGGTGCGCCGGGTCGGTCCAGTCGAACACGGAGATGCCGCCCTGATACCAGCCCTGGACCATGATGTCGCGCCCGGGGATCGGGATCAGCGAGCCGTTGTGGGCGACGCAATTCTCGAACTGCGTCTGCGGCGCCGGCAGCTTGTAGTAGCTCTGGAACGTCATCGTGTCGTGGGCCACCGTGAAAATCGCATCGGCTCCCCACTCGGGCTTGTCCGTCGGCCGGCAGCGGGCCTGCAGGCCTCCGCCCCACTCGTCGGTGAACAGCACCTTGCTGCCGTCGTTGTTGAAAGTCGCCGAGTGCCAGAAGGCGAAGTTCGAGTCGGCGACCGCGGCGATCCGCCTCGGGTCGGCCACGTCGTGAATGTCGAGCAGTAGCCCGTACCCGCCGCACGCGCCGCCGGCGAGGCCGATGGCCGGATAGACCGTGATGTCGTGGCACTGCGTGGGCCCCGGGCGCACGCCGCCCGGGCCGGACGGCGGATTGACGATCTTGTCCACGATGCCCTGGAGGGCCGTGCGCAGGGCGGCGCTGTCCACGCCCGTGGGCGCGCCGGTTCCCTGCCGCGCCTTGACGATGCTGTCGAGCTGACGCCCGACGAAGCCAGGCCCCAGAACGATCTCCGCGCCGTGCACGGTCGCCGTGAACCCACCCTTGGCGCGCGCTTCCGCAGCCGCCTTGGCAGCGGCGGCGATGTCTTCCGGCGCCTCGGCGTGCGATTGCCGCGCGGTCAGGCCAGCGAGGATGGCCGGCTTGCCCAGCACATGCGCCTGCTCGGGATGGGCGAGGGACACCTGGATCACCTCGATACGGAACAGCTCGCTGTTCGGGTCCTGGTCGGGCATGAGCGCCGAGCATCCCGCGAGCTCGTTGGGCGAGCGGACCGGGGCCGAGCCGGACACGTAGATGTAGACGTTCGCCGTGTCGTTCGGGTCCGTCACCACGGTGTGGGTGTGCGAGCCACGGCACGTCTGCACGTTGGCCACGTTCTTCGGGTGGGCGATGTCGCTGATATCGAAGATGCGAATGCCGCGCAGCCGGTCCTTGCTGACCGTGTCGGGCACGCCCTGCGTGCCGCAGTCGATGCGGCCGTTCGGGGCTTCCCCGGAGGCGAACAGCAGGTTGTGATAGACCGAGACGTCATTCTGCGATCCCGGGCACACGTAGGCCGTGACCAGCGTGGGGCGGCTCGGCCGCGAGAGGTCCCACACCTGAAACCCGTGGAAGTTGCCCTGAATGACGTAATTCCCCACGAACGCGAGGTCGGAGTTGATGAACTCGTAGTTTCCCGGGTTGCTGTGGTCGATGAATTGCTCCGACGGTGGAGTCGTCGAGACCAGCCGGACGTTCCACGCCGCCTCGGCGGCATTCATCCAGCCGGCACGAAGCCCGACGCGCGGGTCCGGCTTGGGCGCGGCGGCGGGCAGGTCGAGCTTGGACGAAGCGCACGCGGCGCACAGCGCCGCGA
>QHVD01000278.1 GCA_003222235.1 Gemmatimonadota bacterium
AGGACGAGACCGCCCTCGCCGCGGTAGCGCTCCAAGCGGGCGGCGAGCGTCGCGCCCGCGTTCTGCCGGTCGCGAAACAAAGGGCCATGGCCCACAAGGTGGTCCAACAAAGCGTCCAGATGGCTTTTCATCGATTCATCCCCCGAGGAGCCTCGAGGATTGTAGGCTCTACGACTTAAGGTATCACTGAACGCAGCGCGAAGGAACGCAGCGTGAAGCGGTCCTTCATATTTACCCGCCAAGCAGCCGCGCGATCCGCTCCTCGGTGGGTGGATGTGTGCTGAAGAGCGCCATTAGCCCTCGCGCCGAGAGGGGGTTGATGATGAACAGATGCGCGGTTGCGGGATTGGCCATGAGCGGCGCCGCCCGGGCGGCCGCGTCGATCTTCTGGAGCGCCTGCGCCAGACCATGGGAACCCCCTGCAATTCCCGCGCCCCCCTGGTCGGCGGCGAACTCGCGCGAGCGAGAGATCGCCGCCTGGATGACGAGTGCGGCGAGGGGTGCCAGGATGGCGGTGGCCAAAAGGACGAACACGTTGCTGCGGCGCCGGTCCTCATTCATCCCACCACCCCCCCCGAAGATGAGCCCCCACCGCGCAACCGAGGCGAGCATCATGACGGCGGCGGCGATCGTGGCCGCGATCGAGCTTGTGAGGATGTCGCGGTGCTGCACGTGCGCCAGCTCATGACCGATCACGCCTTCGAGCTCCGAGTCGCTGAGGAGTCGCAGGATCCCGTCGGTCGCGGCCACCGCGGCGTGTTTCGGACTGCGTCCCGTCGCGAAGGCGTTGGGGGCGTCGGTCGGGATCACGTAAACCTTGGGCATCGGCAGGCCTGCCCGCTGGGCGAGCCGCTCGACCAGACCGTACAACCGGTGCTCCGGCCCCACAGGCTGGGCCTGATACATCGCCAGTATGACTCTATCCGAGAACCAGTACGCCCCGAAGTTCATCAGGGCGGCGAAGACGAACGCGACTACCAGACCCTGCTGACCGCCGAGTGCGCCGCCGACGAACAGCAGCACACCGCTAAGCAGCCCCAGGAGCGCGGCGGTCTTGAGGGTGTTGTGGCGCAAAGAATCCCGTCTCCTCATAAGACGATCCCGCGGGAACAACAAACTCCACGGCGCGACGGTTCCCGTGGACCAACTCGGTCATGAAGGCGCCCGGGCCAGCGTCCGGGTCACCAGGGTCTCCGCCTCGCGCTGGACCCGTCGCAGGTGGTCCGTGCCGAGGAAGCTCTCGGCGTACAGCTTGTAGACCTCCTCGGTGCCGGAAGGACGGACGGCAAACCAGGCGTTGGGCGCGACCACTTTGACTCCGCCCATCGGGTTGCCGTCGCCCGGAGCCGCCGTGAGGACCTGGCTGACCTTCTCGCCGGCCAGCTCGGTGATGCGCACGTCGTCCGGCGACAGAACCTGCAGCGCGGCCCGTTGCGCGGCGGCGAGTGGCGCCTCGATCCGTTCGTAGATCGGGTCTCCCAGGTCGTGCGTGAGCTCGCGATAGACCTCGCCCGGGTCCCGTCCTCCGCGCGCCGTGATCTCGGCGGACAGGAGGGACGCGATGATGCCATCCTTGTCGGTGGTCCACACGGTGCCGTTCCGACGCAAGAAGGCAGCCCCCGCGCTCTCCTCCCCGGCGAAGCCCAGCCGCCCCTCGAGCAGCCCGTCCACGAACCACTTGAAGCCGACGGGCACCTCGTACAGCCGGCGACCGAGTCGCGCCGTCACCCGATCGATCATGCTGCTCGAGACCATGGTCTTCCCGACCGCGACGTCCTCGCGCCATTCCCGGCGATCGGCGAAGAGATGGTGAATGGCGACGGCGAGGTAGTGGTTCGACGGGAGGAGGCCCGCGCTCCGCGTGACGATGCCGTGCCGGTCGTGGTCGGGATCGCAGGCGAACGCGATGTCGAACGTGTCCTTGAGCGTGATCAGCCCCCGCATCGCGTATGGAGACGACGGATCCATGCGGATCTTCCCGTCCCAGTCGACGCGCATGAACCGAAAGGTCGGATCGACGCCGTCGTTGACGATCTTGAGGTCGAGGCCGTAGCGCTCCGCGATCCGGGGCCAGTAGCGGAGTCCCGCCCCGCCGAGCGGGTCCACGCCGAGCTTCAGCCCGGCCCCGCGGATCGCGTTCATGTCGAGAACGCTGCCGAGGTCGTCGACGTAGGCGCCCAGGTAGTCGTAGACCCGAGTCGTGGGAGCTCGGAGCGCCCGCTCGAAAGGGGTGCGCTTCACACCTCTCAGATCCTCGCGGAGGAGGCGGTTTGCCTCGGCCTCGATCCAGGCGGTCGCTCCCGACTCGGCCGGTCCACCGTGCGGCGGGTTGTACTTGAACCCACCGTCCTCCGGCGGGTTGTGAGACGGCGTGACGACGATCCCGTCGGCCAGTCCCGTCTTCCGTCCCCGATTGTAGGAGATGATGGCGTGCGAGACCGCCGGCGTCGGGGTGTACTCGCCGCTTTCCGCGAGCAGCACTTCGACCTCGTTCGCGGCGAGCACTTCGAGCGCGCTCGCCACGGCCGCCTCCGAGAGCGCGTGCGTGTCCATACCCAGGAACAGCGGTCCGTCGATCGCGTGTCCCTTCCGGTACAGGCAGATCGCCTGCGTGATCGCGAGGATGTGGCCCTCGTTGAAGGCCGTGCGGAGCGAAGACCCGCGGTGCCCCGATGTGCCGAAGACGACGCGCTGCTCGGGAACGTCGGGGTTCGGCCGCGCCACGTAATAGCGGGTCATGAGCCTGGGAACGTTGACCAGGATCGAGGGGTCGGCCGGCTTGCCGGCCAGGGGACTGAGATTCACGGCTGCCCCGCCGCCGCGGCGCCGAGCAGGCCGACCCGTGGATTCACGACGACGTGCACGGGGATACGCGCCAGCACAGAGGAGAGCCTGCCCTTTGAGGTGAATGAGGAGAGGAAGGGCCCGGCCGTCAGCCTTCCCACGATCCGCGGGGCGATCCCGCCCGCCAGATAGACGCCCCCGAGAGCGGACACCGTCAGCGCCAAGTTGCCGGCCTGAGCGCCGAGCACGGAGATGAACGCGTCGAGCGCCCGCGCGCACAACGGGTCGCTGTCGTTCAAGGCGTGGCGGACGATGACCTCGCCGGGATCCCCGCGGTCCAGTTCTTCGCGTACGGCAGCCCGCTCGGGGGCGTACCCCGACGCCGCGAGGTAGTGGTAAATCCGAACCAGACCGGGCCCCGACGCCACGCGCTCGTATGAGACGTGCCCGAACTCAGCGCCGAGCGCCCGCAGGAGTCCCCATTCGAAGTCATCGCGGGCGGCGAAGCTCACATGCCCGCCCTCCGACGGCTGAACCCGATAGCGCGCGCCGTCCCACACGAGAAACCCCTCGCCGAGCCCCGTTCCGGCGCCGATCACGGCGATGGCTCCCCCCTCCGCTCGCGTGCCCGGCTGCAGCGTCTCGACGTCGTCGGGCCCGAGCAGCGGCAGGCCGTGCCCAACGGCTGCGAAGTCGTTGATCAGGCGCGTCTGCGCGATCCCGATGGCCGCGCCGAGCTCACGCTCCTCGATCGTCCAGGGCAGGTTGGTGCCGCGGTAGTGCCCGTCGATCACGGGTCCGGCGACGCCGAAGCAGGCGCGTTCCGGCTCGACTAGGAGCGTCGCCTGGAATCGCTGCACGAGAGCCCCGAGCCCGGGGAAGTCTCGCGAGTGGAACTGCTGCTCCTGCAGCACGCGCGCTTGGGTGCCGCGAACCTCGACGAGCGCGAGCCGCGCGTGCGTTCCCCCGATGTCGCCTGCCAGAACTCTCACGCTAACGGGCTCATGTCGCGCGTTCGGGCTTCGGCGACGCCGGTTGAAGCGATCATAAGGGCGTCGAGCGGCACCTGCTTTCATCCTCGCGGCAATCGACCTCGGGACTATTCAGGAGGTTTTCGGCACCCCTGATCACGGATCGTGGCGGGCGCAGTCTCGGCCCACGCCCAGCGCGTCGGCGACGCGGTTGATGTAGTTGAACCAGGCGGCGATCAGCGTGATCTGAAGGATCGCCCGGTCGTCGAAGCCCACGGCACGCAGACGATCGTGATCGGACGGCGCGATGCGCGTGGCGTCCCGCGTCACCTGCACCACGTAATCCAGCATGACCCGCTCCGCCTCCGAGATGGGGGCTCTGGTGTAGTCGTCCTCCAGCGCCGCCACCAGCGCCTGGTCCAGCGTGACCCGACGCAGAAACTCTGCGTGCGAGGTGATTCAGTAGCGACAGCGATTGGTGACGGACACCAGGGTGGTGATCATCTCGTGCTGCCGGCGCGTGAGCGGCAACTCGGGCGACATGAGCACGCCGAACGTGGCGAAGGCGTGATACAGCGCGTCGGGTATGAGGCTGTGCGACGCGACGATACCGGACGTCCCGTCCGCCGTGGGCTGCACCGGGGTCGCGTATTCCTGCGGGTAGAGCGCGCGCTGGGCCTCGATGGCCCGGCGCAACTTCTCATCCGCCTCCGGGAGTGGGATCGTTCGAATCCAGGTCATCGCGTGCCGTCCGTTCGGAGGTGAGCGCGCCGACGAAACGCGATAAGGTACACCGGGAGCCCGAGTTCCACGAACCCAGCGCCGAGCGCCGCCTGGCGGGTTAGCGCGTCGCGGTGGATCTCCGTATCGTGCACGGGGTGGGCGTAAGCTCGGGATCGTCGCGATCGCCTTCGTCGTCACGAGCTTCGTGGGATGGTGCCCGAGCTTGGCTCCCCTCGGGCTTTCAACCGCGTTAGTATTCAGGCAACTCTGGCGGAGCGAGGTCCGATGAACTGTCAGTCCTTGCTGGCCGTGGTCGCGCTCGCCGCGACGCCGCTCGCGGCGCAGCATGCAGCGAAGCCCGACAGCATGGGGCACCCCATGATGGGACCGGGCATGATGATGGGCGGCTCCATGATGCGTGAGATGGGGCCCGCCATGGCGACGATGATGCTCTACACGCCGCAACACCTGCTGGCCCGCCGGGAGTCGCTTGGGCTCACCGCAGATCAAGTCAATCGCCTCACTGCGCTGCGCGACGGCTCGAAAGCCACAATCGAGGCCGCCACGACCGAAGCGCAAACGCACATGAAGGAGCTGGAAGAGACGGCGAACGCCCCGAAGCCGGACACGGCCGCGGTCAAGACGCACTTTCAGGCGGCGCACAACGCAATGGGCAAGGCCCATTGGACCATGCTCGCGTCGGCGGTCCAGGCGCGCGCGATCCTCACGGACGCCCAGCGCGCCAAAATCCGCACGTGGGCCGACTCGATGCAGGCCTGGATGGAGCAGCACCGCCAGATGATGAACCCGAGCCAGCACTGAGTAGCCCTGCGATGATGGGATCCCGGTTCGCCGCCACCGCTCGCCGCTGTTGCGCCAACACGACGGCATTGACACGTCCGCCCGGTTGCGGTAAATAGCGGCACCTGTACCAGCTACCGGTGGATTGAGGATTCACGATCATGCACCACACCACAACCAGCTGTTGTCGCTGTTGGATGTGTGCTCGCTCCCCGGGGAGCGGACGCGGTTGTGGCGCTATGGTTGCCGGCACAGGATGATGTTCGACTAGCTCGTAAACGGCACGCGCGACGAATCGGGCCCGCTCCCCACCAGGGAAGCGGGCCCGTTTCGTTTGGATGAAGTCATGGAGTGACGCCACGGAGGTCGAGGCATGGCTCACGTTGTCACCCAGGCTCGCGGCTTCACGCTGTGGCTCACCGGCCTGTCGGGAGCGGGCAAGTCCACGCTCGCCACGGCTGTGGGGCATGAGCTCCGCCGCCGGGGCGTCCGGGTGGAGGTCCTCGACGGAGACGAGGTGCGCCAAAACCTCTCCAAGGGCCTGGGCTTCACGCGCGAGGACCGCGACACCAACATCCGTCGCATCGGCTACGTCGCCAAACTGCTCACGCGGAACGGGGTCGTCGTGATCACTGCCGCCATCTCTCCGTATCGAGCAGTCCGCGACGAGGTGCGGCGGGAGATCGGCGCGTTCGTCGAGGTATACGTCAAAGCCTCGCTCGACGAATGCGTTCGCCGCGACACCAAGGGGCTGTACCGCCGGGCCCTGGCGGGCGAGATCCCCCAGTTCACCGGGGTCTCCGACCCCTACGAAGAGCCGCTCCGGCCGGAGCTGGTGATCGACACGGAGCGCGAGGTCGTCGGGGAAAGCGCGGCGCGCGTCGTCGACCGTCTCGTCGAGCTCGGCTACGTCCGGGAAGCGGCCGATGCTTAGCCCCGGCGAAGTGCGCGAGCGCGCACGGGCACTGCGCGGGGCGGAGCCGGAGACGGTCCTCACGTGGGTCGTCGGAGCGTTTCCGGGAAAGGCGGCCCTGACCGTGAGCTTCGGCGGGGGCGGCGTGGTGCTCGCGCACCTGATCAGCCGCATCGACCGCGCGGTGCCCGTGATGTTCCTGGACACCGGGTTCCATTTCCCGGAGACGTACGCCTTCAAGCAGCGGTTCCGAGAGCAGTACGGCCTCAATCTCGTCGAGCTCCGGCCGCTCACCGACCCGGGTCCCCTCTACCGGACGGACCCGGATCGTTGCTGCTGGATTCGCAAGGTCCAGCCTCTCGAGCGGGCCCTCGCAGCCTTCGACGCCTGGATCAGCGCCGTGCGCCAGGATCAGTCCGCCACCCGCTCGACGACGGAGCTGCTCGAGTACCACGAGATCGCCGGGCGGCCGATCCTGAAAGTGTTCCCACTCGCGCGCTGGAGCCGGGCCGACGTGTGGCGCTACATCCGAGAGAACGGCATTCCCTACCACCCGCTCCTCGATCAGGGCTACACGAGCATCGGGTGCTGGCCGTGCACCCGGCCCACCGCCCCGGGCGAGCCTGAGCGCGCCGGGCGCTGGAGCGGCACGGGGAAAACCGAGTGCGGGCTCCACACTTTCACGGTGAAGCGTGAGGCAGACGCGGTGAGCGGTGAGCGGTGAGAGGTGAGCAGTGCGGTGGTCGATCGCGGTGCTCGTGCTCCTGAGCGGCGTGTCCATGTTCACGGGGAGTTACCACAGATGACTACGATCGCGCCGCACGGCGGCACGCTGGTGAACCGGCTGACCGAGGGCGAGGAAGGCCGGACGCTGCTCGAGAGGCTGGCGCGGTTGCCGGTGATCACGCTCGACCCGCGGACTACGGCGGATCTCGAGCTGATTGCGACGGGCGGCTACAGCCCGCTCACCGGCTTCATGGGCTTGGCCGACTACCGGGGGGTGATCCACGAGATGCGCCTCGCCGGCGGCTTCGCTTGGCCGATGCCGATCACGCTCCGCGTCGGCGATGCCGCCGACCTCCGCGGCACGGTGGCGCTCGCGGCACCCGACGGGGCGCGCCTCGGCGTCCTCGAGGTGCGGGAGGTGTACACGGCCGACAAGCACGAGGAGGCGCAACTCGTTTTCGGGACGACCGACGCCAGGCATCCGGGAGTGGCGCACCTCTATGCGCAGGGCGCCTACCTCGTCGGCGGCGAGGTGCGGCTGCTACGGCGCACGGCGCCTGCCTTCCCCGAGCTCGCCCTCGATCCGGTCGACACCCGCCGGGTCTTCGCCGAGCGCGGCTGGCGCACCGTGGTCGGCTTCCAGACCCGGAACCCGGTGCACCGCGCCCACGAGTACATCCAGAAGGCGGCGCTCGAGACCGTCGACGGCTTGCTGCTGCACCCTCTCCTCGGCCAGACGAAAGACGACGACGTCCCGGCCTCCGTGCGCGTCAAGAGCTACCGGGTCCTGCTCGAGCGCTACTACCCGCGCGATCGCGTGCTGCTCGCCGGGTTCCCCGCCGCGATGCGCTACGCGGGGCCGCGGGAGGCCCTGTTTCACGCGCTGGTGCGCAAGAACTACGGCTGCACCCACTTCATCGTCGGGCGGGATCACGCCGGGGTCGGGAGCTACTACGGCCCGTACGACGCCCAGCGGATCTTCGATCGCTTCGCGCCCGGAGAAATCGGGATTCAGCCCGTGTGCTTCGAGCACACGTTCTTTTGCCAGCGCTGCGACGCGATGGCATCGCAGAAGACTTGCCCGCACGACGCCGAGGCGCACGTCGTGCTCTCGGGCACCAAGGTGCGGGAGATGTTACGGAGCGGCGCGCTGCCGCCTCCCGAGTTCAGCCGTCCGGAAGTGGTGGAAGTCCTCGCGAAAGGATTACGGGAGGTGCTTGCATGAGCACGGCCAACGAGAGAGCCCAAGACCGCCGGCGCCGCTGGGTGCGTGGGATCGTGCGGATCGCGCGCACGCTGTTCGCGTTCGTGCCGCCCTGGGACTTTGACGAGCTGCCCGTTCGCCATTGGTGGGACGTGTACGCCAAGTGACCGGGGGAGGTTGGGTCCGATGAATGACGATAAGCCCTTGAGCGCGGTCGAGAAGGTGAAGGAGGGGAGCGGGGGCCTGCGAGGCGATCTGGCCGCCCAGCTCGCGGCCGACGCGCCCCACTTCACGGGGACAGGCGCCCAGCTCCTCAAGTTTCACGGGAGCTACCAGCAGGAGGACCGCGACCGCCGGCGGGAGCGGAGGGGCACGGGTGAAGAGCCGGCGTACCAGTTCATGGTCCGCTGCAAGATCCCGGGCGGCCTCCTCACGGCCGGGCAGTACCTCGCGCTCGACGAGTTGGCCGGGTGCTACGGCAACGGCACGCTGCGCGTGACCACGCGCCAGGACAACCAGTTCCACGGCGTGGTGAAGGGCGATCTGAAGGCGACGATTCGCGCTCTGAACGACGTCCTCGTCACCACGCTCGGTGCCTGCGGCGACGTGGTGCGCAACGTGGTGACGTGCCCGGCGCCCCTCCCCGGCGGCCTGCGGAGCGAGGTGCTCCAGCTGGCCCGTCGCCTCTCCGATCACCTGCTCCCCCGAACGCGGGCGTATCACGAGATCTGGCTCAACGGGGAGCAGGTGGCGGAAGGCGCCCCGCAGCCCGAGCCCATCTACGGATCGCGCTACCTGCCACGCAAGTTCAAGGTCGCGATCGCGTTCCCGGACGACAACTGCTGCGACGTGCACAGCAACGATCTGGGCTTCCTGGTGGTATCGGACGGCGGCCGGCTCGCCGGGTTCAACGTGCTGGTGGGCGGCGGGCTCGGGAGGACGCACGGCAAGCAGGATACCTATCCGCGGTTGGCCGATACGCTCGGGTTCGCTGCCACAGACGAGGCGATCGAGGTCGCCGAGGCCGTAGTGAAGGTGCAGCGCGATCACGGCGACCGCGGCGATCGGCGTCACGCGCGGCTCAAGTACCTGCTCGACGAGCGGGGGCTCGACTGGTTCCGTGACGAGGTGGAGCGGCAGCTCGGGCGTCCGCTCGCGCCACCCGCGCCCGTTCAGGTCCAAGACATCGAGGACCACCTGGGGTGGCACGATCAGGCAGACGGGCGCTCGTTCTACGGGGTGTTCGTCGAGAACGGCCGCATCCAGGACATTGGGGAGCGGCGGCTGCGCAGTGGGCTCTCCCGCATCGTCCGGACGCTCGGCCCGGGGGTGCGCTTCACTCCGCAGCAGAACGTGTTGCTCACCGACATCCCGAACGGTCGGCGCGCACTCGTGGAGCGCATCCTCGCCGACCACGGCGTGCTGCGGGAAGAAACGCTGTCCGCGGTGCGGCGCTGGTCCATGGCCTGTCCGGCGCTCCCGACCTGCGGGCTCGCGCTCGCCGAAGCGGAGCGGGCGCTCCCCGACGTGGTCACCCAGCTCGAGCGCGAGCTCGAGCGGCTGGGCCTCGCGGACGCGGCGCTCACCGTCCGCATGACCGGGTGCCCGAACGGCTGCGCACGGCCCTACACCGCCGATCTGGCGTTCGTGGGCCGCTCGCTCGACAAGTACGCGGTCTTCGTGGGCGGCAGCATGCTGGGCACGCGGCTCGGCGTCGTCTACGCGGATCTCGTCCCGCGCAATCAGCTGGTCGCCGCGGTCCGGCCGCTGTTCGAGCGGTACCGCGACGAGCGCCTGGGAGCGGAGCGGTTCGGCGACTTCTGCCATCGTGTGGGGGTCGAGGCGCTCCGGGCCTCGGTTCCGGTCACACAATGACCGCCACACCGGCCCGCCGCCCGACGGGATTCTACCCCGTGTTTCTCAACCTCCGGGGGCGTCGAGCCGTGGTCGTCGGGGGCGGGGCGGTCGCCGAGCAGAAGGTACTGGGGCTGCTCGACGCGGGCGCGCACGTCACGGTCGTGAGCCGCGAGACCACACCCCGGCTCGAGGATCTGGCGGCACAGGGGGCCATCGAGGTCCGGCGCCGCCCTTATCGCAGGGGTGATCTCGCCGACGCGTGGCTCGCGATCGCGGCCACGGACGATCGTGCCGTGAACGACGCCGTTTGGGCCGAGGCCGAGGAGGAGGGGATCCCGCTCAATGCGGTCGACGACCTCGACCATTGCAGCTTCATCGCGCCCGCGATTCATCGGGAGGGCGACGTCACCGTCGCGGTCTCAACCTCGGGCAAGAGTCCGGCGCTGGCGGTGCGGTTACGCGACCGCATCGCCAAGTTGATCGGGCCGGCCGAGGCCCGGCTGTGCGACCTGTTGGGAGAGCTGCGGCGTGAGCTGGGCGCGCGCGTGCCCGACGCCCGTGCGCGCACCGAGCTGTGGTACCGCATCGTCGACTCGGACGTGGTGGAATTCGTTCGCCGCGGCGACATGGGAGGCGCGCGACGGCGCATCGACCACCTGGTCGGCGGGACGGTGGCAAGCGCGCGACCGCAGCCCAACCGGGAACGGGGGATCGTGTACCTCGTCGGCGCTGGGCCCGGCGACCCGGGCTTGATCACCGTGAAGGGGCTCGAGATCTTGCGGTCGGCCGACGTCGTCGTCTACGATCGGCTGGTGCATCCTGCCCTGGTCGATCAAGCGCCGTCCGGCGCGGAGCGAGTGTTCGTCGGGAAGCACGCGCGTGGGGGGGGCGGGGGGCGGAGCCCGGAGCAAACCGAGATCGACGAACTGCTCATCGAGCGCGCGAGGCGCGGGCGCGTCGTCGTCCGGCTGAAAGGCGGTGACCCGTTCGTGTTCGGTCGCGGCGCCGAGGAGTGCCAGGCGCTGCGCGCCGCCGGGATAGCGGTCCAGGTGATTCCCGGGGTGACGGCGGCGATCGCGGCTCCGGGCGCTGCCGGTATTCCGGTGACGCACCGGCGCTATGCGTCGGCCTTCGCGGTGGTCACCGGGCACCAGTGCGAGGGAGCGTCGGCTCTCGACTGGGAGGCGCTCGCGCGCATGCCGACGCTCGTGGTGTTGATGGGGCTTTCCGCCCTGCCAGAGATAACGGCGCGGCTACTCGCACACGGCGCGGATCCCGACACCCCCGCGGCCGTGGTCGCGAGCGGTACGCTGCCGGCTCAACGGGTCGTCGTAGGCACCATCGCGACGATCGCGGCGCTCGTCACTGAGGCGGAACTCGATCCTCCTGCAACCGTGGTCGTCGGCGAGGTGGTGCGGGTCGGCCGGTTGGTTCGGGAGCGGGCGCCGCGCCGCGCGGCTGCTGCGGTGCGTCCATAGCACGCTTATCCGCACGGCTCGACAGTTCGATCACGCTTCGGCCGCTGAAGTAGGGGCGCAGCATGCTGCGCCCCTACGCGGCCTTCACGGCCCCAGTCGTATGGCGATCCGGTTAATGTGGTCGTAGGCGAGCTGACCTGCGAGCGCAGCGTCGTGCCGCTCGAGCGCCTCGAGAATGGGGCGGTGCTCCTTCGCGATCGTGGCCACGTCGACGACGCCCGAGCGGAGCACGACGAGGATCCGCGTGGGGACGAGCAGTAAGTCCCAATGGCGCAGCAGGACGGGACTCCCGCTTCGCGCCACGAGGGTGCGATGGAACATCTCGTCGTACCGCACATAGCCACGCACGTTCCCCGCTGCCGCGGCCCGCTCGATCCCCGCAACGGCGCCGCGCATCTTCTCCCAGTCGGGGTCGGGCGCCTGCGCCGCGGCCATGGCGGCCTCCCGCTCGAGCAGCGCCCGCAGCCGATACGCGTCACGCATCTCGGTCGGGGAGACCGCGCGCACGCGGGTGCCGCGATGGGGCGCCGTCTCCACGTAGCCCAGCGCCTCGAGCTCGCGGAGAGCTTCGCGCACCGGCCCCTGGCTCGTGTGAAACTCGGCCGCGAGCTGCAGCTCGACCAGCCGGTCGCCCGGCTGGTACTTGCCCTCGAGGATGCGGCGTAGCAGGACGTCGCGGATCTCGCGGCCCATCGGGTTGCGAAAGGCGATCAGG
Organism: Gemmatimonadota bacterium; assembly: GCA_003222235.1. Classification (GTDB taxonomy): domain Bacteria; phylum Gemmatimonadota; class Gemmatimonadetes; order Gemmatimonadales; family GWC2-71-9; genus AG12. Next base: position 12,173 of record QHVD01000278.1, read on the forward strand.
GAACTCCGGGAGCGGGTGGCGCGGCTACCCGGTATTATAGATTATCGATAAACGCCTGGACAACTGCGCGATCGCAACCATGACAACCAAGACCCTACCGCGCGGCGACCTGGAGACGGCCCCTGCCTTCTTGTTCGATCTCGACGGCACACTCGTGGATAGCGTCTACCAGCACGTCCTGGCGTGGCGGGAGGCCCTGGAGCAGGCGGGGATCGAGCTCTCGGTCTGGCGCATCCACCGCCGCATCGGAATGAGCGGTGGCCTGTTCGTGAACGCCCTGTTGCGGGAGATCGGACGCAAGGTGACTGCGGAGCAGGTCGCGCGGATCCTGCAGCTGCACGGGGATGCCTACGCGCGCCTGGTGGCCCAAGTCCGGCCGCTACCGGGAGCCCGCGACCTTCTCGCTTACCTCTCGCGGCTCGGCGTGCCGTGGGCGATCGCCACCAGCGGGCTGCTGGAGAGCGCCCGGCCCGCCCTCGAGATGCTCGGCGCAGGCCCGGAGGTTCCGGTGATCACCCGGGACCAGGTGCGGCACGCGAAACCCGATCCGGACCTGTTCCTCGCGGCCGCGGCGCGCCTCGGCGTGGACGTTCGCGCGTCGGTCGTGGTGGGGGACAGCGTATGGGATCTGCTCGCTGCCCGCCGCGCTCGCGCCCTCGGCGTCGGCTTGCTGTCGGGCGGCTACGGGGCGGAGGAGCTCGAGCGTGCGGGCGCGTATCGGGTGTACCAGGACCCGGCCGACTTGCTGAAGCACTTGGACGAGGTGGGGGTGCGCATCGCGGAATGACCGGGGCCCTGGCTCCGCGGCGGCCGCGATGCCGCGCAGGGCCTTCACGTGGCACCGGACCCGACGCTATGTTCCCCCCCGTCAACATCCCTCTATACGGAGGAGGCAATGCGCGCAGTCCGGTCGCTCGCCGGCGCGGTGGTGGGGCTCTTGGCCGCGTGTCAGACGCAAGAAACACCGCAGCAGATGCAAGCTCGCATGGGCAAGGAGTCGGACGCATTCAAGCAGGCGATTGCAGGCACCGCGAAGCGATGGGAGGGCTGGATCGCCGCGGGGCAGGCGGACTCGATCGCCAACATTTTCACGGAACAGGGCCGCGAGATGCCGCCCAACGCGCCCGCCGCCGTAGGGCGGGCGGGCATTCGGCAATTCGAGGCCCAGAACGCGGCCATGATCGACGGCAAGCTCACGATCAGGACCGAAGAAGCCATCGCCGACGGGCCGCTGGGCGTCGAACGGGGCAGCTTTAGCTTCGAAGGGAAAGCGAAGCCGGGGGCACCCAAGGGAATGCCGGCGACCGTGAGCGACGAGGGCAAGTACTTGATCCACTGGCACAACGTGAATGGGCAGTGGCGGGTCGCCGAGCTGATCTGGAACAGCAACAAGCCGATGATGATGGCAGCGCCGGCACCCGCCCACAAGCCGGCTGCCGCGGGGAAGAGAGCGGCACGGAAGAAATAGTCAGGTGCCAGGTGCGGTAAGCGGTGAGCGGTGAGCGGTACCGCTCACTGCTTACCGCTCACCGTTTACCGCACCCAGCACCTCACAGGCTTCCCCCCGGTGTTATCTTGGTCATGGCGCCGCGATGCGCCCCGCGCTGGGAGCGGTCCGTCACCTTCGGCGGACCGAGGCGTTGCCCAATCGGCCCCCCAGCGACGGTACTGCGACCAATGGGAGCGTTTCATCCTTCGTGGAGCGTCCTGAGCTTCGTGACAGCGTCCTGAGTGCGCCGGACGCCAGCCGCCTCATCATCGTCGGCACGGGCCTCGCTGGGATGTGGAGCGCGTGGCGCCTGGCGTTGGCGGGACGCCCGTCGGTTCTCGTCACCAAGAGCACGCTCGCCGACAGCGCGAGCGCGTGGGCGCAGGGTGGGATCGCCGCGGCCCTCGGCCCCGGAGACAGTCCGGCACTCCACGCCGCCGACACGCTCGCGGCGGGCGACGGGCTCGCCGATCCCGAGGCGGTGCGCGTCCTCACCACGGAGGGACCGGAGCGAATCCGCCAGCTGGTCGCCCTGGGTGCGATGTTCGACCGAGGGCCGGACGGAACGCTGCGGATGGGCCTCGAAGGGGCGCATAGCCGCCCGCGGATCCTCCACGCCGGCGGCGACCGCACCGGCGCGATGCTCGTCGGGTGTCTCGCCCAGATCATCTCCCGCCATCCGCTCATCGAGATCCGAATGCTCGTGACGGGGGGGGAGCGCGTGGTGGGAGTCGTGGCGGTCGGGCCCGGTGGAGAGTCGTTGACGCTGGCCGGCCCAGCCGTCGTCCTCGCCACCGGCGGCGTGGGACAACTCTACGCCGTCACCACCAACCCGCTCCCGGCCACGGGCGACGGCTGGGCCCTGGCACACCAGGTGGGCGCCGAGTTGCGGGACCTTGAGTTCCTCCAGTTCCATCCCACTGCCGTGAAGCTACCTGGCGTCAATCCGGCGCCGCTGGTCTCCGAGGCGGTTCGGGGCGCGGGCGCCATCCTGGTGGATCGGGACGGTCGCCGCTTTCTCCAGGGCGTCGATGCACGGGCCGAGCTCGCCTCACGGGACGTCGTCGCGCGGGCCGTCGCGGCCGCGGCCGCGGGGGGCGGCGCCTGGCTCGACGCGCGCCACATCGCGGATTTCGCCGAGCAGTTCCCCGGCGTCACCGCCATGCTCCGGCGCCACGGTCTCGACCCGTCGCGCGACCGCATCCCGGTGGCGCCCGCCCTCCACTATGCGATGGGGGGGATCGGGACCGACCTGGATGGACGTTCGAGCCGGCCGGGGCTCTGGGCCGTGGGGGAAGTGGCGTGCACCGGAGGCTCCTCGAGGCGCTGGTCTTCGCCGACCGAGTGGCCCGTGCGCTCGCAGGCGAGTGCGACACCGTCGCCGGCCGCGGTGTGGGCCCGAGCAGGCCGGCGCCCAGCGGTGAGACCGCGGATTTGGCGGGGGGAGACGGCGATGCCGGGTGCGAGGAGATCCGCAACGAGATGCGGCGCGTCATGACGGCCGATGTCGGTCTGGAGCGGAGCGAGGCCTCGCTGCTCGGGGCGGTGCAGGCGTTGGGCCGGATGGCTGCGGCCACGCCCCGGTCGGCGTGGCGGACGCGGAACCAGCTCCTCGTCGCGCGGCTCATCGCCGCGGCAGCCCTGCGGCGGCGCGAGAGCCGGGGGGGCCACGCGCGGGTGGACTTCCCGCGGCGGGTCCGCGCCGTCGGCGTCTGACGCATCGGCCCCATGCCTTCCTCTCTCCAGCAGGACCTGATTTCGGAGATCCGGGCTCTCAAGGCGGAGCGGCGCGCCGTCATCCTGGCGCACAACTACCAGATCCCCGCCATCCAGGACCTGGCCGACGTGGTCGCCGATTCCCTCAGGATGGCGCGCCGGGCGACCGAGCTCGACGCGCCCGTGATCGTGATCTGCGGCGTCCACTTCATGGCCGAGACCGCCGCGATCGCGAACCCCGACAAGCTGGTGCTCATCCCCGACGTCGAGGCCGGGTGCTCGCTCGCCGGCACGATTCGGCCCGAAGACGTCCGCGCCTGGCGCGCGGAGCATCAGGATGGGCTCGTCGTCGCGTACGTGAACTGCAGCGCCGCCGTCAAGGCCGAAGCGGACTATTGCTGTACCTCCGGGAACGCGGTCGCGGTCGTCAACACTCTGCCTCCGGACGTCCCGGTGCTCTTCGTCCCGGACTTCTTCCTCGGCAGCTACCTGCGGCGCGTGACCGGACGGGACCTCGACGTGTGGATGGGCGAGTGCCACGTTCACGCCGCGCTCACGCCCGACGTCCTCGCGGCGCAGCGGCGGCAGCACCCGGAGGCGGAGTTCCTGGTGCACCCCGAGTGCGGCTGCGTCACGAGCGCGATGTACTACGCCGAGGCGGACGGGGACGTGGCGGCGGGCCGCACGCACATCGTCTCGACGGAGCAGATGATGCAGCGGGCCCGGAGCTCGGTGGCGAGGACGTTCGTTGTGGCGACCGAGACGGGCGTGCTGCATCGGCTGCGCCGCGCGAACCCCGGCAAGGAGTTCTACGCGGCGGCCGAGTCGGCCGAGTGCCGTTACATGAAGCTGATCACGCTGGAGAAGCTCCGGGACTCGCTCCGAGATCTGAAATACCAGGTCACCGTCGCCCCAGAGGTCGCGGCCCGGGCGCGGCGCGCGATCGACCGGATGCTGGCCATTGGCTGAGGCGCTCGGCCTCGCGGAGGTACGGCGCGCGCTGGCCGAGGACCGCGCCCTCGACGACGTCACGACCCGCCTGCTCGGCGCGGCGGCCGACCGCCCGGCCGCCGGAAGGTTCGTCGAAAGCCGCTTTGTGGTCGCCGGCCTCCCCATCGCCGCGCGCGCCTTCGAGGAGCTCGATCCCCGCGCGTGCCTCGAGCCCCTGACCGGAGAGGGCGTCTGGACCGAGCCCGGCACGAGCCTCGCCACCGTGCGCGGCGCGGCGCGCGCGCTCCTCGCCGGGGAGCGCACGGCCCTCAACTTCTTGCAGCGGCTGTCGGGGATCGCGACCGTCACCCGTCGGGCCGTCGATGCGGTGGCGGGGACGGGCGCGAGGATCACGCACACCCGGAAGACCACCCCCGGCCTGCGAGCGCTGGAGCGGTACGCCGTTCGCGTCGGGGGCGGCGTGGAGAACCGCGGATCGCTCGCCGAGGCCGTGCTGTGGAAGGACAACCACTGGGCGCTCCTCGACGGGAGCGCAACACTCGCCGCGGCGCTTGCCGCCGCGCCCGGGGACCTGCCCGTGATGGTCGAAGTCGAAACCGACGCCCAGCTTGAGGAGGCGCCGGCGTGCTACACGTTCTCGCCGACAATCAGCCGCCACAGCGCATCGCCGCGTGGGCGCGCCGGGCAGGCCCCGGCGTCACCATTCAGGCTTCGGGCGGGATCACGCCGGAAGGGGCCCGGGCCTACGCGGAGGCCGGCGCGACGCTGATCTCGATCGGCGCCCTGACCCACTCCGCTCCCGCGGCGCCGATCCGTTACGAGATCGGCTTCGGGTCCTGATCGAGGTCACGCCGCCCGCAGCGCACTGACGATGTCGAGGCGCGCCGCCCGCACCGCCGGGAGGAAGCCGCCCACCAGCCCCATCACAACGGCGAACGTCAGGGCGCTCACGATCACCCCGGGCGAGAGCGCGAAGCCGAAGCCGATCTCCGAGAAACTCGTGAAGTTGACGACCGAGATGCGCTCGAAGGACAGGAGTGCGGCAAGCCCCACGCCAAGGGCCCCACCGACGAGCGCCAGCACGATCGATTCGACCAGAAAGGCGGCCAGCACGCTCCGCCGCCTGAACCCCACGGCCCGCAACGTCCCCACTTCGACCGTGCGGTTCGCGACCGCCGCGTACATGGTGATCATCGCCCCGATCATCGCTCCGAAGCTGAAGATGGTGGTCACGAGGAGCCCCAGGACCCGGATGAACGTCGCGAGCGTCTGGGACTGCTCGCGGTAGTAGTCCCGTTCGTGCTTGAGCTCCACGTATTGGGTGCGCGGGTCGGCCTCGAGCCGGGTCTTGACCTGATCGAACCGCCCGGGATTCGCGGCACGGAAGGTCAACGACGAATAGACTGGCCGGCCGAAGGCCTGCATGAACTGGTCTACGTCGCCCCAGATCTCCGAGTCGAAGGCCGTGCCGCCCGCGTCGGCGATCCCGACCACCGTCCAGCGGTCCCCCCCAAACGCGAGCTCCGACCCGAGTGCGGCGCCCTTGAACTCGCTCGCGATGCTCTTTCCCACGACCACCTCGTGGGTCCCGAACTGGAACGGCCGCCCCTGGACGACGTGGACGCCGGGTCGGAGCTCCAGGGCGTGGGCCGAGACGCCGCGGATCGACACGTTCCCGAGGGCGTTGCTCTTCTTCTTGTAGAGGTCGATGACGAGGACCACTTCCCGCGACGCGAGCGGGCGACCGTCGGCCGCGGGCGCCACCCCGGGTTCGGTCTCCAGCATCTCCGCCGTCCCCCGGTCGATCTGGCTCGAGAGCTCCGAGGTCGCCGAGCGCCTCAGCACGATGACGTTGTTGGGCCCGCCCGTCTCGACGAGGGTCGCTTCCAAGCCGCGCGCGAGCATGAGCACGCCCGCGAAGACGAACACCACGAGCGCCAGGCCGCCGATGGTGAGCGCCGTGGTAAGACGGCGGGCCCAGAGGCTCCGCCAGACGTACGAGAACGGGATTCGCATCACGAGGGCTACCCTACCGTCCTGAGACCGACGACGATCGGCGTGCGCACCACGCGGTTGGCGGGGAAGGTGGCCGCCGCGAGGCCCGCGAAGAGCGCCGCCCCGAGGCCGAGCGCGATGGTGCTGGGCGCCACGTTGATGACCGGGAAGAAGGTCGGGAGCGCCTTCGCGAACCCCCGTACGACGGGGAACGTCAGGGCGACGCCGAGCACGCCTCCCGCGAACGCGACCACGAGCGCTTCGCCGACGATGAAGGCGACGAGGTGGCGCCCCGAGAAGCCGAGCGTCTTCAAGACGGCGTACTCGCGCGTGCGTTCCCGCACCGCCATCACGATCGTGTTCGCGAGCACCAGGAGGATGATCCCCACGATCACGACCGAGATCACCTGCAGCGACGTGATGATGGCCGAGGACATCTGGACGAAGCTCTGCTGGAATTCCCGCTCACTCTCGGTCTTCGTGGGCGCGCGAGAGTTGCCGAACTGCTCGTCGACCGCCGCCGCGACGCGCGGCATCGCGTCGGGCGGCGCGACGCGCAGGACGTACCAGCCGGCGTCCACGGGCCGGCCCGGCTCCCGTTGCCGCACCTGCTCGTAGAGGTAGTTCCACTGGAAGAACATCTGGGTTTCGTCCACCGACTGGTCGCGGCCGGTGTAAATCCCGCGGACCGCGAATTCCCAGCGCCCGGGAAAGATGTCCCCCTCCATCGTGATGACGTCGCCGATCTTGAAGCCGTGCTGCTGGGCCAGCTTGCGGCCGATGATGCAGGCGTTGCGCTCCTTCTTGAACGCGGCGAGCTGGTCCGGCGGCACCTCGAACTCGGGGTAGAGGTCGAAGAACGTCTCCGGGTCCACCGCGAAGCGCGGCCAGAAGTTCTTGAAGTCGTTGCGGTCGCCGTACACGCCGCCGAACCAGTTGGCCCACGCCACCGCCGTCACGCCCGGGACCCTGGCGATCTCATCGCGGTACGGCAGCGGGAGCGGGAAGATGAGGGAGACCCGGTGGCGGGTGATCATGCGATTGGCGGCCGCCCCGGCGACGCCCGCGTTCCACGCGCCCACGATCGTGCGGATCAGGCCGAAAGCCATCACCGCGGTGGCGATCCCGAGCACCGTGAGCGCCGCGCGCAGCCGGTGCCGGACCACGTTCTTGAGCACGATCTTGTAGAGCTTCACGCCCGCGCCCTCATTGCAGCTCGCCCTTGTCGAGGTGCCGCACCAGGTGCGCCCGCTCGGCGGCGTGCGGGTCGTGCGTCACCATCAGGATCGTCTTCTTGAACTCCCGATTCAGACGCTCGAGCAGCGTCAGGACCTCCTCCGCCGACTTGCGGTCCAGGTCGCCCGTCGGCTCGTCGGCCACGAGGATGGTGGGGTCGGTCGCGATCGCGCGGGCGATGGCGACGCGCTGCTCCTGGCCCCCCGAGAGCTGCCGCGGGTAGTGGTGCATGCGGTCGCCCAGGCCGACCAGCGTGAGCGCCGTCTCGACGTGCTTGCGCCGCTCGGCCTTGGAAAGAGACGTGAGCAAGAGCGGCAGCTCGACGTTCTCGAAGGCCGTGAGCACCGGGATCAGGTTGTAGAACTGGAACACGAACCCGATGTGCGTGGCGCGCCAGCGGGCGAGCTGCGACTCGCTCAGCTTGGTGACGTCCGTGCCCGCCACCGTCACGGTCCCCCCGTCGGGCCGATCCAGCCCCGCGATCAGGTTGAGGAGCGTGGTCTTGCCGGATCCCGACGGGCCCATCAGGCCGAGGAACTCCCCCTCGGGAACCTCGAGCGTGATGTCGTGCAGCACGGGGATCGTCATGGTGTCGCGCTGATAGGACTTGGAGACGCCGCTGATCTGCACGATCGGTGTCGTCATGAGGGTCTCTACTGCTC
>QHVD01000280.1 GCA_003222235.1 Gemmatimonadota bacterium
AGCGGCGACCTCGCCGAGCGGTTCCCCCGGTTTCGCGAGCGGCTCGGGCGTCGCCTGCCGACCCTCAACCAGGTGAACCGCCAGCAGATCGAGCTGCTGCGGCGCTACCGCGCGGCCGCGGGCGAGACGGCGCAGGAGAGCTATCTCGCGCCGCTGCTCCTGTCCATCAATTGCATCGCGGCGGGGTTTGGGACGACGGGCTGAGCCCGCACCAAGCCCCCCCCCCGCGGGCGGCAAGGGCGGCACAGGCGGCAAAGGCGGCAATGTCTAGGAGGGCCCATGCCGCGCGTTATCCCTAGCCCCCCCTGCCGCCTCTGCCGTCCTTGCCGCCTATATTTGCGAAATGGACGACTCCCTCTACTTCACCGACCAGCACCTCCAGGTTCGAGACATGGTCCGCGACCTCGCGCGCCAGGTCATCCGGCCCACGGCCCGGCGCTACGATCTCGAGAGCCAGTTTCCCTGGGACAACGTGAAGCAGATGGCCGACCTCGGGCTACTCGGCATCCCATGGCCCGAGCAGCTCGGCGGCGCGGGGATGGATTACCTGTCGTACATCATCGTCATCCACGAGCTCGCGAAGGTCGACGCCAGCCACGCCATCACGGTCAGTGCCCACACCACGCTGGGCACGTCCCCGATCGTGGACTTCGGGACGGAGGAGCAGAAGCGGCGGTTCGTCCCGTTGCTCGCGACGGGCAAGGTGCTGGGCGGGTTTGGGCTTACTGAGCCGGGCGCGGGTTCGGACGCCGGCGGCACGAAGACGGTCGCCGTGGACCGGGGCGATCACTACGTGCTGAACGGATCGAAGATCTTTATCACCCATGCGGGCGTCGGTGAGATCATCGTCGCCACCGCCCGCACCGATCCCGCCGCCAAAAAGACCCGCGGCATCACGTCCTTCATCGTGACGAAAGACACGTGCGACCTGGCCGAGGCGACCCGAGTGGGGACCGGCCACGATCCGACGCTGCCCAAGTGTCCAGGGGTGCTCACCGGTAAGAAAGAAGACAAGCTCGGCTGGCGCGCCTCCGACACCCGCGAGCTGGTGTTCCAGGATGCCATCGTCCCCAGGGAGAACGTGCTGGGCCAATTCAACGGCGGCTTCCGCCACATGCTGCACACGCTGGACGGCGGGCGCATCGGCCTGGCCGCGCTGGCACTCGGGATCGCCGAGGGCGCGCTCGAGGAGTGCCTCGCGTTCACTTCCACGCGGAAGCAGTTCGGCAAGGCGGTGGCGAGCTTCCAGGGTGTCCACTTCGCTCTCGCCGACATGGCGACCGAGATCGAGGCCGCGAAGCACCTCGTCTACCACGCCGCCTGGCTGAAGCAGACGGGCCGGCCGTTCAAACCCGAGGCCGCCATGGCGAAGCTCTACGCCTCCGAGCTGTGCATGCGCGCCACGATCAAGGCCGTTCAGCTCCACGGCGGCTACGGCTACACCACGGAATACCCGGTGGAGCGGATGATGCGGGATGCGAAGATCTGCGAGATCGGGGAAGGGACGAGCGAGATCCAGAGGATCGTGATCGCGCGGCAGCTCCTCGGGGATCTGATAGACTAGGGCGGCAAGGGCTTCGCCACCATCCCCAGCGTGCGTACGAGAAACGCCCACCGATCCGCCTGCTCCTCGATGATCTTGGTGGTCGGCTTGCCGGCGCCGTGCCCGGCTTTGGTCTCGATCTGGATGAGTACCGGTTTGGCGCAGGCTTGCGCCGCCTGCAGGGCGGCCGTGAACTTGAACGAGTGCCCCGGCACCACGCGGTCGTCGTGGTCGGCCGTGGTGACCAGGGTTGCAGGATAGCAGGTGCCCGGCCGGATGCGGTGGTAGGGCGAGTATGCGTACAGATAGGGGAACTGGCTCGCGCTGTCCGCCGAGCCGTACTCGGTCACCCACGCCCAACCGATCGTGAACCGGTGGAAGCGCAGCATGTCCATGACGCCCACCGCGGGCAACGCCGCCGCGAACAGTTCCGGCCGCTGCGTCATCGCCGCCCCGACCAGCAGGCCGCCGTTGGACCCGCCGCCGATCGCGAGCTTCCCCGGTGACGTGTAGCCGGCGGCGATCAGGTACTCCGCCGCCGCGATGAAGTCGTCGAACACGTTCTGCTTCTTCTCATGCATCCCCGCCTGGTGCCACTCCTCGCCGTACTCGCCGCCGCCCCGCAGGTTCGGCACCGCGTACACGCCCCCCATCTCCAGCCACGCGAGGATGCTCACGGAGAAACTCGGAGTGAGACTGATGTTGAACCCGCCGTAGCCGTAGAGGTACGTCGGGTTCGAGCCGTCGAGCTTCAGCCCCTTGCGGTGCGTGATGAACATGGGCACCCGGGTGCCGTCCTTGCTCGGGTAGAAGACCTGCGTGGTCTCGTAGCCCGAGGGGTCGAAGTCGATCTCCGGCGCCTTGAAGACGCTCGTCTCGCCGGTCTTGAAGTCGTACCGGAAGATCGTCGTCGGATACAGGAACGAGGTGAACGCGTAGAACATCTCGTCGTTTCTTCGCTCGCCGCTGATGGAGACGACCGACCCCAGTGCGGGCAGCTCGAGGCTTTTCAGCAGCCGTCCATCCAGGGCGAGCAGGCGGAGCTGGGAGTGGGCGTCGTGCAGGTAGTTGGCGACGAACGCGTCGTGGATGATCTGCACCGTCTCCAGAACGTCGTCGCCCTGCGGGATGATCTCGCGCCACCGGGACCGCTCGGGGTGCCGCGTGTCGATCGCGATCACCCGCTTGCGGGGCGCATCGAGGTCCGTGAGGAAGTAGAACAGCGGACCGTCGTTGCCGACGAACCCGTAGCTCGCGTCGAAGTCGTCGAGCAGCCGAACGACCTGACCCGTCACCCGCGGATGCTGCGGGTCTTCGAGATCGAGATAGTAGACACGGTTGCGCCGGTCGGTGCCGAGCCACACGTGTAACACGGCGTAATGGCCGTCGTCCGTCACGTCGGCGCTGAACCCCCAGTCGGGCTGGTCGGGACGCTCGTAGACCAGGATGTCCTCCGTCTGGTCCCGACCGAGGCGGTGGTAGTAGAGCTTCTGGAACCGGTTGAGCCCGGTGAGCGCCTTGTCGGTGGGGGGAGGCTCGGGGTAGCGACTGTAGAAGAACCCGGCGCCGTCGTGGGTCCAGGAGGCGCCCGAGAATTTGATCCACCGGAGATGATCGTCCAGGTCGCGCGCGGTGGCGATGTCGCGCACGTGAAACTCTTCCCAGTCCGAGCCGCTCGCGGAGGTCCCGTAGGCGAGGAGGCGGCCGTCCTCCGACACCCCGAGCGTCGACACGGCGACGGTCCCGTCTTGCGAAAGCAGGTTCGGATCGAGCAGCACCTCCGGCTCGCTGCTGAGCGAGGCCTGCTTGTACAGCACCGACTGGTTCTGGAGCCCGTCGTTCTTGAAGAAGAAGTACCGCCCCCCGCGCCCCCCGCGGCCCCCCCGCCCCCCTTTCCGGAACGGCGCGCCGTACTTCGGATAGTTCCAGAGCTTCTTGAGCCGTTGCAGGGTCCACTCCCGCGCGGGGATCTGCGCGAGGTAGGCGGCGGTGAGCTCGTTCTGCTGCTCGATCCACCGCCTCGTCTCCGCGCTGTCCGGGTCTTCGAGCCAGCGATACGGGTCGTGGACCTTGGTCCCGTGGTAATCGTCCACGACGTCGGCCGTGCGGGCGGGAGGATAGCGGATCGTTTGGGCGGCCAATGACGGCACGGCGCCGAGCAGGATGTCTGTCAGGATCAACGCTCCTCGCAGCGTGGGGGCGGGCACGGGCGGCATAGGGGAGTAATCTCGTGCCCGTTGACCTAAGTCGCAAGCCCGCTTATATTTACCCTATGCATTGGATTTCGGGCTGCTCCGCCTCCCGCGCCTGGTCGGCGCGCCGCCGCGGGGCGTCCCGTCCAATCGGTTGCAGGGCTTCGTCAACTCCCGCGAAACGTCTGATTGCTGGAACAACAATGGGATCCCGGCTGGCTGCTGGCCAACCGGGATCGAGGGCTCATGCTTTGAAACGCGAAATCCTCATCAGTGGAGGCCCACGCGAGACCCGCGTGGCGATCCTGGAGGACGACCGCCTCGTTGAACTGTTGGTGGATCGTCCCGACACCCGCCGCATGGTGGGGGACATCTATCTCGGCCGAGTCGACGCCGTTCTGCCGGGTATTCAGGCCGCCTTCCTCGACATCGGGGCCGAAAAGAGCGCCTTCCTCCACGCCTCCGACCTGATCGAATCGGAGGACGAAGACGAGCCCGGCGAGCCGGAGGATGAGAACGGCAACGGCGGAGCCGCTCGCGGGACTGGGGGAGGGGGAGGGGGGGCCGGAGGGGGGGGGAGCCGCCGCCGGCTGCCCAACATCGCCGACGAGCTGAAGAAGGGCCAGACCAAGGTCGTCCAGGTCGTCAAGGAGCCGATCGGCTCCAAGGGGCCGCGGGTTACGGCCCAGGTCTCGCTCGCGGGTCGGTTTCTCGTCTACATGCCGTTCGCCACCAAGGTCGGCGTGTCCCGCAAGATCGAGAACCGCGAGCAGCGCGCCAAGCTGCGCGAGATGGTCACGAAGCTGGTGCCCAAGGACTCCGGCGGCTGGATCATCCGCACCGTCGCCGAAGACCTGACTGAAGACAGCTGCCGCCGCGAGATCGAGCAGCTCCACGGGCTCTGGAAAAAGATCAAGCGCAAGTCCGGCTCGGCCCGCGCGCCCGCACTCTTGCAGCGCGAGACGAGCCTCACCCGCGGCATCATCCGCGACCTGTTCAGCGACAAGGTAGACTCGCTCCTCGTCGACTCAAAGATGCTGTACAACGAGGTCGTGCAGTACCTGAGCCAGGTCGACCGCGAGTTGATCGCGCGCGTGAAGCTGCACGACGCCGAGGCCCCGCTCTTCGACGAGTACGACATCGAGGCGGAGATCCGAACCCTGTTCAACGCACGGGTGGACCTACCGACGGGCGGCTACGTCGTCATCCAGCCGACCGAGGCCCTGACGTCGATCGACGTGAACACCGGCCGCTATACGGGGAAGAAGGACCCCGAGAGCACGATCCTGAAGACGAACATCGAGGCGGCCCGCGAGGTGGCGCGGCAGCTGCGGCTGCGCGACATCGGCGGGATCATCGTCGTGGACTTCATCGACATGGAGTCCCGGGGAAACCGCGACAAGGTGCTTCAGGAACTGCGCGCCCACCTGGGGCGGGACCGGGCTCGCACCAAGGCGTTCGCGGTCTCGGAGCTCGGGCTTATCGAGATGACGCGGCAACGAGTGCGGCCCTCGCTGTGGCACTCGATGACGGCCGAGTGTCCGACGTGCCAGGGCACGGGCCGCGTGTTCCGGCCCGAGGTCGTGGTGCGGCGCATGGAGCGCTCCCTCAAGCGCGCGGGGGCGGAGCACAAGGAGCACCAGCTCGCCGTGCGGCTCCATCCCGAGGTGGCCCTGTACCTGGTGGAGCAAGAGCCCAACTTCCTGCGACAACTCGAGAAGCAGACGGGCCTCGAGCTGGAAGTGCGTGACGACCCGATGATGCGGCTCGACGAGTTCCGGATGATGGCGAAGCCGGCCGGGCGAGACGTCACCGAGCAATACGCCGTGGCGTGAGCGGTCCCTTGACCGGCTCCAAGTGCCCATCTAGCTTCCGGGCCCCATGACCTACGCCATCTTTGCGATCGGCAGCCGCCAGTTCAAGGCCGAGCCCGGCCTGACCCTCAAGGTCCCGAAGCTCACCGCCGAACCGGGGAGCACGGTCACCTTTGACCGTGTGCTGCTCACGAGCGACGGCAAGGCGGTGCAAACCGGCGCGCCGCTGGTGCAGGGGGCGAAGGTGATGGCCGAGGTGGTGCGGCACGGCCTGGGGGAGAAGATCCGGATCTACCGGTTTGCGCGCCGCACCGGATTTCGGTCTACCGGTGTCGGCGCCGCACCGGATTCCGGCGGCATGCCGGTCACCGGCAGCCGTTCACCGAAATCAAGATCGCCGACGTGCAGTTCAACGGCTGAGGTCACCAATGGCTCACAAGAAGGGCGTCGGTTCTTCCCGCAACGGCCGTGATTCGGGCCCGAAGTACCTCGGCGTGAAGGCGTTCACCGGGGAGTTCGTGACGGCGGGGAGCATTCTCGTAAAGCAGCGCGGTACCAAATTCCACCCTGGGTCGAACGTGCGCCGGGCGTCCGACGACACGCTGTTCACGGTGGTCGATGGCGTGGTGAAGTTCGAGCACAAGAACAAGAAACGGTATAAGGTGAGTGTCTATCCGACTGCAAACTAGGGCGGCAGGGGCGGCAAGGGGGCGGTAGAGGACGGTAGAAGGCGGTAGAGGGCGGTAGAGGAGGAGACCTCACCGCGCTCGGTTGTCGAAGGACTTGTAAAGACGCCAAGTCAGGAATCCGGCCCGTCTACGCAAGTCCTCCAGGGTTAGCCAGTCACGCTTGGAGAGCATCTCAAGCTCCACCGCAACCCTGAAGGCATAACCGAGTTCCGCCAACGAGCCGATCGAGATGTCCAGAAAACGTCGGTACTCTCCAACTCCCCGCTTTGCGGATCCTTCCACGATGTTCACGGCGGCCGAGAATGCAGCGCGGCGCGCCTGGGACGTTAAGCCGTAGAGTTCTTCTCTCGGAAACCCCTTCGTGACTCGGTACGTCTCGAGGACAAGCTTGTGACACTCTTGCCAGGCTTTCAGCCGCTCATAGGGTGGCATGAGCATAAGGTACGTTCGAGGGTCGCCGGGGCCGGTACCATTTCCATGCGGAGGGGATCCAAAAAGGGCGCAGAGGGTCGTTCCTTCTCGCCAACCTCTACCGCCCTCTACCGCCCTCTACCATCCTCTACCGCCCTAGTAGTCAGGCGGCAGCTTCTTGTACCTCTCGAACAGCTCCGTTTGGCGGCTGCGCAGCGGGATCTCCTTTCCCCGGATCAGTACGTGCTCGGCCGCGGTGGTGAACTCGAACGGATCACCTGACCACACGACGACGTCCGCCACTTTCCCGGGCTCGAGCGAGCCGTACCGGTCCGCCACGCCGAACACCTCGGCGGGCGACAGAGTCACCGCGCGCAGCGCCTGGTCCCAGGTCATGCCGTAGGACACCGCGTTCCCGGCCTGCTGGCGGAGGTTGCGCGCGTTGTGCGTATCGGTCTCCATCAGGACGACCTTCACCCCGGCCTTCGCGAGCAGCGCAGCGTTCTCGTAGCGGATCCCCAGCGCATCGTACGATGGGATGTTGTCCAGCGGCTCGACCAGCACCGGCACCCCCGCCTGAGCGATCTCGGCGGCGATCTCCCACCCCTCAGCCGCGCCCGCGAGGATCAGCTTCAGCTTGTACTCCCTCCCGATCCGCAGCGCGGTCTCGATGTCGCTGCGCCGGTTGGCCACGGCGACGAGCGGCAACTCTCCCCGCAGCACCGGGAGCAGCGCTTCCAGGTCTGCGACCGGCGCCGAGAGCGGCTGCATCTGAGCGCGGCCGTAGTCCGCCTTGCGGCGCGCGTATTCGAGCGCGTCCCCGAAGACCCGGCGCAGCCGCTGGGCGACACCGGCGCGGGACCCACCCGCCTCGTCCTTCACCTCTTCGTTCAGCCGGGCGACAATTGCGACCGGCGACTTCACGACCATTTGCTCGATCGTCGCGCCATCCAGGTCGATCAGGACGGCCTGCCCGCTGATTAGATGACCGTCGGGCGCGGCGAGGGCGGTGGTGATCCCCTCGATCCGGGTCACGGGAATCACCGCCGAAGCGGGATTGATCCCCTCGGCGACGTTGAACGCCGCGGCGACGGTGTCGCCCGCCAGCGCGCCTTCCCGCGTGCCGCGCACGGCGCCGATCTCGACGAGTCCCATCTGTCCGCCGCCGTCGATGAATCCCGGTGTAACCCACTTGCCCGTGGCGTCGATCCGTATGGCGCCCGACGGAATGGTCACGTTGGCGCCGACCGCCGCGATCTTCCCGTCGCGGATCAGGACCGTCGCGTCGGCGATCTTCGGGCCGGAGACGGGATAGACCGTCCCGCCTGTGACGGCGAGGGTCTGAGCGAGTAGCAGGACGCCGATCATCGGCCCAGCTCGAAGTCGGTGCGCGGCTGGTGGGCCGGATCGCCCCGGTCGTACACCAGCCAGCCGTCGTTGTAGACCTGAACGGCCTTCGCGTACACCGAAAATGGATCGCCCGACCAGACGACCACGTCGGCGATTTTCCCGGGCTCGAGCGTACCCACGACCGAGTCCAGCCCCAGTACCCAGGCCGGGTTCACGGTGATCCAGCGCAGCGCCTCGTCGCGGGTGATCGGGATGCCGGAGCGAAGGCCTGAGTACATGGCCTTCGCGGCTTCCTGGTTGAGCCGCTGGATGCCGCTGGGACTGTCGGAGTGGATGACGGGTCGCCCGCCCGCCTGCTGGTTGAGGGCCGCGTTCTCGTGGATCCCGTCCATGGCCTCTTCCTTGAACCCCCACCAATCGGCCCACACCGACACCGACGTGCTGTCGTGGGCGAGGAGGTCGGCGATCTTGTACGCCTCGACGGCGTGGTGGAAGGAGCGGATCTTGAAGCCGAACTCGCGCGCGAGGTCGACCATTTGCGCCATCTCGTCCGCGCGATAGCAGTGGATCTGCACATACATGTTGCCGCGCAGCACCTCCGCCAGCGTCTCCAGCCGCAGGTTCCGCTCCGGCGGCTCCCCATGGCGATCCCGGTTCCAGCTGTCCCACTTGCGGCGGTAGGCCTCCGCCTGCGCAAACGCGCCTCGGTACCCGGCCATGTTGCCCATGCGGGTCGAAGGTGCCTGGTGACGCTGCCCGTACACCCGTTTCGGGTTCTCACCACACGCCATCTTCAGCCCGTAGCGGGCGCCCGGAAACTTCATTTCCTGCACCGTGCGGGCCGGCACGAGCTTCAGCACCGCGCTCCGGCCGCCGATGAGGTTGCCCGACCCGGGGAGAGCCTCGATCGTGGTGATCCCGCCCGCGATCGCGAGCGGGATCTGCGGATCTTGCGGCCAGAACGAATGCTCGGCCCACACCTCGGACGTCACGGGGCTGGTCAGCTCGTTGCCGTCCGCCTCTGCGTCGGTCCCCGGCGCGGCGTAGACGCCCAGATGCGAGTGTGTGTCGATCAGACCTGGCGTGACGTATTTGCCGGCGCCGTCCACGATCACCGCACCGGCAGGCGCGGCCACGGTGGCGCCCTCTCCCACGGCCACGATCCGGCCATCCTTGAACGAGATCGCCCCGTTGGGTATCTCCCGGCCCGTCGCCGTCATGATCGTCGCATTTCGGATCACCACGGGCGGGTGAGCATGCCGCCGGTATGTCGAGGGATACTGCGCCCGGCTCACACTCAGGCTCTCCGCCGCGGTCACCGGGGGCGCGCCGGCCTTCGAGGTGGCGCGCCCACCCGCCGACGCGCACGCGCTCGACAGCGCGAGCAAGAGATGCGGGGTGCTTCGCACCGCGGTGCTCCTTACTTGACGAGTTCGACGACGAACGGCTGTCCCACGAATTCGGTCTTGACGACGCGGCGCGGCGTGTCGACGCTCACCCATATGATCAGCGGGACACGGGCGCCGCTCACGTCGATGTGATACGCCTGGAAAACCCCCGCCGGGACGCTGACGCGCTCCGGCGCCGCGACCTTGAACGTCAGCGGCTTCGTGACCTTCTCGCTCGGCGAGAAGAAGCCCACCGTGAACGTCTTGCCGGGGGCAAGCGGGAAGGCGGGGACGACGACCGGCACCGTGTTCTCGTCCAGCGTGCCCGGCGGGAGCACCGTGTCGATGTCGAACTGCCGGACGGTCCCGTCCTGCTGCGGCACGGCGATCCGCCCCTTCACTCGTGCCTCCGCGTACTTGAGGTGCGTCTCGGCCTTCTGGCCCTGCTGCACGGTGACCTGATCGAGGAGCCGCGGCGAGCCGTCCGACGGATCGAGCACGACGGTCGTCTGCTGCTGGAAGACGGGGCCGAGATCACTCCGCTCGCTGTAGACCAGCGAGTCGGCGGTGCGCCGCAGTGTCGAGAGGCTCCCACCGACCGGATTCCCCTGGATCAGCACGCGCAGGCTGTCGGAGTGCGGCACGAACTGAGCGGTGTCGAGCGAGACCGCGGCGGCCTTCGGATTGAGATCGGCCGGCGTGAGCGGCTTGCCGTCCACGTCCACGATCCGGACCGACGCTACGCCCGCGAGCCTGTCGGAAAGCTTCGTCGCATCGCCCACGACGACGATGGCCAGGGCTTTGCGCCGGTACAACCGGGCGGCCGCCGCGCGCGCCTGGGACGCCGTCACGGCGGCGAGCCGCTCGCGGTAGAGGCGCAGGTAATCGTCGCCCAGTCCCAGGAGCTTCGCATTCGCCACCTGGCTCGCGACCTGGCTCGGCGTCTCGATGGTGAGCGGGAAGGATCCGACGAGAAACCCCTTCGTCGAGGCCAGCTCCGAGTCGGGGATCGCCTCGGTCCGGACCCGGTCCACCTGGCGGAGCAGCTCGGTGAGCGCGCTGTCGGTCACGTCGCTCCGCACCTCGGCGCTCGCCTGCCAGTACCCGACGCCGCGGTAGCGGCGCAGGTTCGCGTAGGCGCCGTACGTCCAGCTCTTCTGCTCCCGCAGGATCAGGAACAGCCGCGAGTCGGCGCCTCCGCCCAGCACCTGGGTCGCGACTCGGGCAGGGTAGTAGAGCGGGTCGGTCGGCAGGATCGTCGGGTTGCCCAGCACGATGTTCGCCTGCGTCGAGCCGGGCCGGTGCACGAGCAGGATGTCGGTTGCGGTTCTCGCGGGCACGGGGCGCGGCGCCGGCGCGGCCGGCGGGGCGCCGTGCCACCCCGGGAACGCCTTGTCCACCAGGGACCGGACCTGGGGCTCCGTGACGTCGCCGGCCACGACCAGCAGGGCGCCGCCCGGGCGCAGCCGCTCCGCCGCGAAGCTGACGACGTCGTCCCGCAGCACGGCCTTGAAGCTCTCGGGCGTAGGGCTGCGGCCATAGGGGTTGTCGCCGTAAATCTCCTTCGCGAAGAATCGCGCGGCCACGGCCGCAGGTCGCGACAGCTCGACCTGGAGCGCGGACAGCGCCTGCGTGCGCGCGAGCTCCAGCTCGCCCACGGGGAAGCTCGGGTGCAGCGTGACGTCGCCGAGCAGCTCGAACGCGAGATCGACCTGGTCGCTCAGCACGTCGGCCGTGATCGTCAAGAAGTCGGCGTCCGACGACGCCGCCAGACTGCCGCCCACTCCCTCGATGGTGGCCGCGATCTGATCGGCGGAGCGCGTCTCGCTGCCCTTGGTCAGGAGCTCCGCGACCAGGTCGGACAGCCCTTCCTTGCCGGGCGGGTCGTAAATGGCACCGGCCCGGAAGCTAAGCGCCACCGACACAACCGGTTGCTCGTGGTGCTCGACGACGGCGAGCTGCAACCCGTTGGGGAGGGTCGTTTCCTTGAACGGCGGGAAGCGGACCGGAGGGAGCGGCGTGGGCTTCGGGGGGCGGGACGGGAACGAATCTTGGGCGGTCAGGGCGGACAGGCGGACGGCCGGACTGGCGGACAGAAGGAGCAGCGCCGTCACCACCAGCCGATTCGCTGCTCGAGTCACGGTCCGCCTGTCCGGCCGTCCGGCTGTCCGACCGTCCTCACCACGATCACCACCGCGTTCGCCGGGTCCAGATACCTCGTCGCCACGCGGCGGATGTCGTCCGCGGTGACGGCGAGGTAACGCTCGAGGTCGACGTTGATCTCGGCGACCGACCCGTGGAACATGTCGTAGTGGTGCAGCGCCTCCGCCCTTCCCAGAGTCGTCTCTCGCGTGTGGATGTAGCCGGCACGAAAGGTGTTCTTGGCTTTCGTCAGCTCCTCCGGGGTGACCCCGCCCGTGCGGATGCTGTCGAGCTGGGCCGCGACGAGCGTGTCGAGCCTCTCCACGCCCACGCCCTGGTTCGCGACGGCGAGGGCGACGAGCGTCCCGGGCCCGCGGCGGGACTCGACCGGATTCATGAACACCTGGGCGCCGAGCGCGGCTTTGGCGCGGCGGACGACGGTCACGTTGAGGCGGGAGCTTTCGCCCTGACCCAGGATGATCTTCAGCAGCTCGAGCGCCGGCGTGTCGCGGTCGGCGTGGGGCGGGCCGCGGTAGATGCGTAGCACGGCCGGGAGGTTGGCGTGGGCGTCCCGCACCTCGCGCCGGATCGCGCCGGGCGAGAGCTTGTAGTCGCACGTCACCGGCGGCGGGGCGGCATGGCTCGCAATGCGCGCGAAGTACTGGTTCACGAACCGTCGCAGCTCGAGCGGCTTGAAGTCGCCCACGACCACGAGGGTGGCGTTGTTGGGCGTGTAATACGTATCGAAGAACGCCTGCACGTCGCCGAGCTGCGCGGCGTCCAGATCCGCCATCGAGCCGATCACGGTGTGGGCGTAGGGGAAGCACGCGGTGCTGTCGTACGGCCACGTCATCCCGTTGAGGAACGCCGCAGAGTACGGCTGGTTGTCCACTCGCAGCCGCCGCTCCTCCTTCACGGTCTCGCGCTGGTTGTGGAAGTTCTCCGCGGTGACGGCGAGGGAGCGCATCCGGTCCGCCTCGAGCCACAGGGCAAGGTTGAGCCGGTTCGACGGCACCGTCTCGTAGTAGGTGGTGCGGTCCTCGGCCGTGCTGCCGTTCAGGGTTCCGCCGGCGCGCTGGATCAGCTGGAAGAACTCGCCCTTCTTCACGTGCGCCGACCCCTCGAACATCATGTGCTCGAACAGGTGGGCGAAGCCGGAGCGGCCCGCGCGCTCGTTCCGCGACCCGGCGTTGTACCACAGGTCCACCGACACGATCGGCGTCGAGTGGTCCTCGGAATACACGACCCGCAAGCCGTTCGGCAGGGTGAAGGCCTCGTAGCCGACCCGTCCGCCCTGCGCCCGCAGGGGGCAGGGCAGGGCGGCGTACAGCAGCCCACCCAACCAGGCCAGGGAGCGCACGGCCGTAGAAGCCTGGTGAACCATCGTCGGCGCTCCGTGTGCGCGGCTAAAGCCGCGGCTCGGCCCCTCCCCGCTGAAGCGGGAGCCCATTAGCGCCGGCCGGTTTACCGGCCAGAGGCCGAGTCGCGAGTTCACTCGCGCACGACGCACGAGTGGCGGCACCTGAGCCGGCTCACTCGGGGCGTGGGGCAGACGGGATCACGGGTCCCGTCCCCGCCAGCTCGAAGGTAAAGGATCCGTCCAGCGTCTGGCCCTTCACGACGCGCCGCGGCGCCGTGCGCGTGACGAACACGCGAAAGCCGCCGCTCACGAGCGGCAGGACGTCAAACCGCCCGGCGGGGACCTGGATCGTCGCCGGCGCCTCGGCCACGAAGCTCAGCGTCGCGAGCGAGTCGCCAAACTCGCTGTAGGCCGGGATCCCGAGGGAATCCCCGGGGAGGGCGTCGGTGACGGCGGCGGCGAAGAGCGCGTAGTCCGAGAGCACGGCGCCGGAAGGCAGAGGCTTCGAGACGGGGATGATCTTCACCTCGCCGCCCCTCCGACCCACGCGGCGCCGGCCGGCGATCTCGCCGCGCTTCACCTCGAGGTCGTGCTCGACCATGACCGTGTCCGTCGCGGGCGAGAACAGGTCGATGTGATGGAACGTGGAGATCGGCTCCCCAGTCAGCCGGTCGAGCACGACCCGCAACTGCTCTTCCTCGACGGGCTGGAACTCGGAGTGCGCGGTGTACAACACCTGCTGGCCCCCTTCGGCCGTCGCGATCTCGTACTGCCACACGGCGTACCCCCGCTCCGTGCCGCGAAACATGAAGACGAACGAGTCGCGCTCGGCCGGCATGGCCGTGAGGTCGAAGCGGAGAGCCTTGGGTGGCGCGGAGACGACCGTCTGCCCGAGGGCCCGGGCGCTGAGGGCGGGAGCGGAAGCGGCGGCCAGGCTAACGAGCAGCGGGAAACAGCGCCAGCGCATTGGTCTCGAGGATTGCCTTTTGGTGCGCGTCGCCGAGCGGCAGCGCGAGAAACTGGTCGATGTTCTGCCTCATGTCCTTCACACCCGGGCTGGGCCAGTCGGTTCCCCACAGCACCCGGTCGCCGACCTCCGCGAGACGCGGAAAGTACTCCAACAGACGGGCAGGCGGTATCCCGGAGACGTCGAGCCAGACGTTCGCGTGGCGGCGCAGGACGAAAAACGCCTCCGCCATGTAGAGCGGGCGGCCGCCATGCGCCATCACGATGCGCAGCGCCGGGAAGTCGATCGCCACGTCGTCGAGCTCCATCGGGTTGCCGTACTTGGAGCGCGCGCCGGGGAAGATGCTGGTCCCCGTATGAATCATCACGGGGAGCCCGCGCTCCTCGCAGCGCCGATAGATCGCGCCGAGGGCGTCCAGGCCGTCGGTGTAGGCGTTGGCGGGAAACACCTGATGCGGCGGGTGGATCTTGACCAGCCGGATCCCGAGGTCTACCAGCCGGTCCACGTCCCCGGCGGGATCTCTCGTGAACCGCGGATGCACCCCGCCGTAGGGGAGCAGGCGCTCTGGGTTCGCGCGCGCGTAGTTCGCGGCGAAGGTGTTGGTGGCGTCGGTGAATCCCATCACGTCGGGCGACGGGTAGTTCACGAGCCCGACGCGCCACACGCCGGCGCGATCCATCGCCTCGAGCAGCGTCGGCGGGTCGTCCATCAGCCGCACCAGGAAGTCCCGGTGCGCTTCCTGACCGCGCCACAGTACCTCCAGCACGTGCGGCTTGAGCTCGCGCCAGGGCTGGACGTGGATGTGGACGTCGGTGATGCGGAGCGGCTGGTCCAGAGAGCGATCTCCCTCGTCAGTTCATCCGCAAGACTCGATGGATGGCGCCGAGCAGCGTGCCGTCGTCACCCCCGAGTTCCCAGAACATGACTCCACCCAGTCCGTGTTCCCGCACATACTCGGCCTTGAGCCTGACCGACTGGGAATCATCATAGCTGATCCAAACCTGCGTCTCGGCATTGTATAGCCAGGGGCTCTTCGCCTCCGGGTGCCAGTGTCGCCGGAACCCGTGCCGCTCCGGCTCCTTGCTCATGAGCACCCGATAGTCGATCCCGCCGGTGCCCCACTCCCCGGCCCCTGAGTACTCGGCCTTCTGGAACAAGCCGTCGCGCCCGGCCGCTACACCGGCGTACCCGCGACCGTAGAACGGAATCCCCACCACGAGCCGCGTTGCCGGAACGCCGGCCTCGAGAAAGAGGCGCATCGATGCGTCGACATTGAGCTCGGGCGTGGGGTCTCCAGCGACCGCGTACAGCGGCGCGTTGAAGTGGGCGATCGTATCGACCGAGTGGTAGTCGTACGTCATTACGTTGATCCAATCGAGGTGGCGCCACAGATCGGCGAGCTCGAGGTTGGCGATCTCCCACGGCCGTGCGGACGCGGCGATCGTGAGGTCATAGCGGCGTCCCTCCCGCTCGCCCAGCGCGTCCAGTTGATCCCGGAACTCGGCCATGAGCAACGTATAGTTGCGCTTGTCCTCGGCTCGGTACTTGTTCTCCGGCAATCCGCCCGCTACGGGAAACTCCCAGTCGACGTCGATCCCGTCGAGCACGCCCGGGAATCGATTGAAGAAGCAGTCGATCGTCGATCGCACGAGCTCGTGCCGCGCTGCCGGCGTCGCCGCCGCGTCCGAGAAGTACCTGGACCCGCCCCAACCCCCCAGCGAGATCAGTGTGCGCAAGTGCGGGAACCGCCGCTTCAGCAGTCGGAGCTCTGTGAAGTTGGCGCTGTCCAGGCCGGAGTCGCCCAGCGCGGACCGTCCGTCCGCCGCGACGTGCCCAAAGGCGTAGAACACGTGAGTCAGCTGATCCGCCGGGATATCCGCGATGCGCAGCCCCTTGCTCCGCACACCCCACGAAGCGACATAAGCGGCGACGCGCAACCCGGGCGCCGGGACGGGGGCGGGCGCCGATTGGGCGCAGCCCCACAGCAGGGCCAAGGCGCCGAGCCGCCGCGCACACCGGGCCCGGCCAAACTGCGCCGGGCCCGTCACCTGAGCCTCGAGCCCACTGTCCTTAAAAGTTCGGGTTTGTGTTGGTCTCGCTCTGAGCCAGTGGCCAGCACTCGACGCTCCCGTAGCGCCACGGCGGTGTGGCCGCCGGAGGCTGCCCGTTACGATCGAAGCCGTACCCCCCGATGGGGCCCGTCGGCCAAAGATCGACGCCATGGTATTTCTTGTAGCGGATCAGGTCCGGCATCCGGTAGCCCGCGAAGAAGAAGTCCAACTTGCGCTGGTCCTGCAGTTCGGCCGCGAGGGCGTCGGTCGTCGCGGGGCCCGCGTACGCTGCGTGCCCCCCGACCGTGCGCCTTTCGTCGATGAAGGCTTGCACTTGCGCGGGCGTCCAGCCCCCCGTCCCGCCGTACAGGCTCGCTTCAGCGATGATGTAGCGAGCCTCGAGGCCGGAGGCGAACCGCGTGCTCGCGCGACCCGCGATCGTGTCCTTGTTCCCCGATGTCCAGGTACTGAAGGAGTACGGAGTGTACGGGAAATATCCGCGACGCGCCTCAGGGTGTGGGCTGAACAGCGGCTGAGTGCTGTCCGTCAGAAAGGGAACCCGCAGATCACGCTTGGTCGCCCACTCGCTCGGGTCCAGCGCCGTATTGAACTCGAGCGCGGTGGTTCGATGGAACAGATTGTACTTGTTCACCCAGTCGCCGAAGTTATCGCTATCGACGAAGCGGACCCATGCCTCGAACGCCGGATCCACCTTGCCGGCGTATTCGATCGCGTGGTCCAGATCGTTCTTGTTCAGGTACGAGCGGGCGATACCCACGTTCGCGAGGTTCGTGAGGTAGCTGTTCCCGCCGGCGCGCTGCACCGCTTCCTGGAAGATCGCGATCGCCGAGTCGTAAGCCACGGCGGGCTCGAGCGCGGGTCCGCCGTTGAGCACGACCTGGCACAGGTAATCCGCGAGCAGCACGGTGCTGTAGCCGGCGTAGTTCAACGCGTGAGCGATCGCAGTGTCGGGGGCTTGGATCCCCTTCAGCTGCTGCACGCTCCGCACCCCGGTGACACGGGCTCGCTGCATCCAATCGTACCCAAAGCCGCAATTGTCGTGCGGGCACCCTTCCGCCGTGAGGTCCCGCTCGTCGTACTCGTTCCACGGGGTCCAGACGTGGGCGAAGATCGCCTCGTCGCCAGAGGAGGCGCCGCTGTGCGCGACCCAGTTGAAGGCGACGTGGTAGTCGCCCTCGGCCGCCGCCACCAAGGCGCCGACGAGTTTCTGCTGCTTGACCTGCTCGTCGGTGATGAGGCCGCGTTGCTCTACGTTGAGCAGGTCACTGCACGCCGCAAGGCCGATCGCCAGCCCACCAACCGCCGTCGTCCAGTTCATTGTTGCTCCCGCCATCCTTTCCGAGTTCCCGATCGGCTCAGAAGCTCACGTCGACGGCCATCGTCAAGCGACGCAGCATCGGCAGCGTGAAGTAATCCGCGCGCACCCACCCGAACGTCCCTCCATCCGCGCTGGTCGTGTTGATCCCGTTGAACGTCACCTCCGGATCGAGCCCTTTGTACCACGGCTTCCACAGAAAGCCGAGATTGTGCGCGGCAAGCGTGACCGCCACCCGGTCCGCCCGGAACCGCGAGCTCCACTCGGTGGGGAGTGTGTACGTCAGCGAGACCTCGCGGATCTTGATGAAGTCCGCGCGCTGCGTGTAGAGGGCATCGTTGGCCGTGAGGTTCGCCTGCAGCATCGCCTTCCGCTCCGCAGACACGTTGGGGTCGTTGACTTCCGCGCAGGTTCCGGACGTGCAGCGCCGCCAGTCGGTCTGGTTGAGCAGGTATTAGCCGCCTTTGTAGTCGAGCAGCGTGTACAGCTGCAGCTTCCCGACAATCGTGAAGCTATTGCTCAGCGACCCCTCCCGCGTCGGCAGCGAGGGTCCGAGGAAGCGCGCCGGGCCCGCTGCGTAGCTCCCCGTCCCGTCCGGCACCGGATCGTGCACCCAGTAGCCCGCGAGCGGATAGCCCGCCACGGTTCGCTGATTTTGCGTCGTGAGCCCGTAGGAGATGTAAGGTGCGCTGTAGCCGAAGTGCACCAGTCTGTTCCTGTTCCCGGAGAAGCCGAGCCGGGCGTCCCAGGTAACGAGCCGGCCACGAATTGGCGTCCCCAGGATGCTCAGCTCGATGCCCTTGTTGTTGATCTCGCCCACGTTCTGCAACTGGGTGACGCCCGAGCCGCCTACGACCGACGGAATCAGGGGCACGCGCATCAAGGCGTCCTTGGTCGTCTTGTCGTAGTAGGTCAACTCGACGCCCAGCCGATTACCGAGGAGCGCCGCATCGAACCCGGCCTCGATCTCGCTCCCGCGCTCCGGCTTCAGGCTCGGGTTCCCCACGGTGCTCAACCGCAGGGCCGATATGACCTGGCCGGTCACGTCGTCCACGGTCTGCACGAACTGGTAAGTCGTGTCCTTCGCAAACGGGTCGGGCGCGTTGCCCGCCTGGCCCCACGCCAGCCGCACCTTCAGGTTGTCGAGCCAGGTGAGCCTCTGCAGGAACCGCTCTTCGGAAACCACGTAGGCCGCCGAGAGCTTCGGGTAGTACAGCTGGTTGATGTTCGAGCCGAACACCGAGCTGTTGTCCTCGCGCACCGCGCCGGTTACGTACAGGCGGTCCCGCCACGCCACCTGTTCCTGGACGAAGAACCCGAGCGACTTGACCTGGGCGAACTCGTCCCACGAGCTGCGCGTGCTCGCCGAAGCGACGTTCTTCACCGCGGTGCTCGCGAAACCGGTGCCCTGAGCGATCGTGTTCTGGTACTCCTTGTTCGTGTACTGCATGCCGAAGCTGAACGTGGAGGGCAACCGCCCGAAGGGCAGGCGGTGGTCGATCGTGCCCGCGTAGTCGAGGGTATATACGTCGCTGCGCGGTGCGCCCTGGGTCATCTGCCCCAGTGACACGGGGTCGAACAGCCCCTGCGGTGGCACGTAGCGGTTCGCCTGCTGAGCGGTGATGTCACCACCCACCGTCAGTCGGTGCCTGAACCAGCTCGCCGGCCGGTACGCCAGCGTGGTCCCGAGCGTCACGCGGTCACCTTCCAGCCGATTGTCGTACTGCTCGAACAGCGCCGGGTCTCCGTACGGGTGGCTCGAGGGCTGCCCAGGCTGCGGAGCGCGCCCCGGCTCGTAGTCCCACGCGGCGTCGAGCACGGTCGGGCCGTTGTCCGTCATTGGAAAGGCAGTCTTGGTCCGCACGTACGCGAGGTTCACGCCGAAATCGACCTTGTCGGACGGATAGAAAGCGAAGTTGGCACGGGTGCCGGTGCGCTGGTCGAGACTGTTCGTGAAGACGCCCTCCTCCCGATCGTCGTCCAGCGCCGCGTAGAACGAGTACGCCCGCCCGCCGCCGCGTACCGACAGCGAGCTGTTGCGCAGAAGGCCGTCCCGGAGCGCGTCGTCGAGAAAGGTGGCCGAGATCATGGTTCCAGGCGCCAGACCCTGGCACCCAGGCCATGTGGCCGGGTCCGCCAGCCGGACGGCATCGCACGTCGTGTAGCTCGTCCGGCGATCGAGCCCCCACGCGGTCTGGCCCAGCCGCACTCTCGCGTCCCACTGAAGCTTCTGGTCGCCGGCGCGGCCCTTTTTCGTGATGATCTGGATCACGCCGTTCGCGGCGTCGGCGCCGTACAACGTCGCCGCTGCGGGACCCTTGGCCACCTCGACGGACTCGATGTCATCGGGGTTGATCGCGTCCAGCGCGGACGCGGTCTGGCCCCCGCCCACCGCCATGCCCTGACTCGGCTGCTGGTAGTTGTTGCGAAAGGTCCCCCCCGGGCTCGAATTGACACGCACGCCGTCCACGTAGATCACGGGCTCGAGGGAGGCGGCGTTGAGCGAGTTGACGCCCCGAACGCGGATGTTGCCCGCCGCCCCCGGCGTTCCGCTGCTTTGGAGCACGGTGACCCCGGGGGCTTTGGCTTGCAGCAGCTCGGCCACGTTCAGATTCACGACCTTTTCCCTGAGGTCGGCGGCATTGATGGTCGTGATCGCGTTGCCCAGCGTCCGCTTCGTCGCCCCACCCGCGGTGCCCGTCACGATCTGCTCGTCGAGCAGGATCGGTCGGAAGGCGAGCGCGAAGTCCACGTGAGCCGTATCGCCGTCCGCGACGGACACGGTCTGCTCGGCGATGGCGAACCCGATCATCCGGGCGCGGACCGTGTGGGGGCCGGCGGGGACGTTCACCATCACGTAGTGACCGCCGGCATCCGTGACCGCCCCGAGCGCGGTGCCGGGGATGGTCAGCTGCGCGGGGCTCAAGGGGACTTCCGAGCCGGCCTCGACAACTCTCCCTCGAATCGTCCCCGTTCCCTGAGCGCGCAATGGCGCGGC